>DASUTC010000191.1 GCA_036374795.1 Herpetosiphonaceae bacterium | reverse complement strand
GCTGTGGGACGGCACCGGGATCAACCGCAATAATCCGTACGAGGAGCAACTGCGTCGGCGTGGTCTGCTCACGCTCTCGCCCATTGAGGGACGCCGACTCACGCGGGCGGCGCTCGCTCAGCCGCCCGATCACTACCTGATCGGCATCGACGAGCACAGCGCGACGCTGCGCGCCCTGCTGTGGGAATCGCAGCCGAGGCGGCTGGAAGTCCCCGTCGTCACCTGGCAGGGCTTATCGCCCGCGCCTGAGGCAGAATCGCTGCCCGCGCTGTACGACAGCTTCGGCCAGCCGACCACGTATCGCTACGAGCCGGTGCCGCCCGCGCCGGAAGTGAGCGCGTCGCCCGCCCGACCAGCGTTCGTGCCGGATCGCGATCGTGACGTGCCGCTCCAATCGCCCGACCGCGACTGGCTGCGCCAGCAGGTTTACCAGGCGTTTCGTGACGTGCTGCCGGATGGCGTGGATCGACGCCGACCGTTGTATGAGCTGGGGATCGGATCGATCCAGATCCTTCAGGTGCATGCCCGGCTCCAGCAGGCCCTCGGCAGAGCGATTCCGCAAACCGCCCTGTTTCACTACCCGACGGTCGATGCGCTGACCGAGTTTCTGGCCGCCGGAGCCGCCGCGCAGCATCCGTCGTCGAGCGCGGCTGCCGCTTCCGCGCCCATCGAGCACGCCCGGCACGTCGCGATCATCGGCATGGCCGGTCGTTTTCCGGGTGCCGACTCGCTGGATACGTTTTGGGCCAATCTGTGCAGCGGCACGCAGAGCATCCGCCGCTTCAGCGAGGCCGAGCTATCCGCCGCGAACATTCCCGCGTCGGTCTATCGGCAGCCCGACTATGTTCCGGCGACGGGCGCGCTGGACGACATCGACCTGTTCGATGCCGAGTTTTTCGGCATCAGCGCGCGCGAGGCGGCGCTGATCGAGCCCCAGCAGCGGCTTTTCCTTGAGTGCTGCTACCATGCTCTTGAGCACGGCGGCTATGCCGCGGTCGACGACGGCGTGCAGGTCGGGGTCTTTGCCGGGACCGGCATGACGCTCTACGCGCTCCAGACGTATCTGCTCAATAATCTGGCCGATGTCGCCGCGCCTGATGATCCGGTCACGGCGCTGCACGTGGCGATCGGCAACCAGGCAGACTTCGCTGCGACGCGCGTCGCCTATCGGCTTGGGCTGACCGGGCCGACGATCAACGTGCAGACCGCCTGCTCCACGGGCCTGGTCGCCGTCCACCTGGCCTGCCAGGCGATCGTGCAGGGCGATGCCGACCTGGCGCTGGCGGGCGCGGCAGCCGTGCATGTGCCGCAAGTGACCGGCTACCGCCACATCGAAGGCTCGATCCTGTCGCGCACCGGGCAGTGCCGCGCCTTCGACGCAGAGGCCGACGGCACGGTCGGCGGCAATGGCGTCGGCGTGGTGCTGCTCAAGCGGCTGGATCGTGCCCTCGCCGACGGCGACACGATCCACGCGGTGATCCTCGGCTCGGCGATCAACAACGACGGCGCGACCAAGGTCGGCTACACGGCGCCGAGCGTGGACGGCCAGCGGCGAGTCATCGAGCGCGCGCTGGATGCGGCGCGCGTCACGGCGGACAGCATCAGCTACGTCGAGGCGCATGGTACCGGGACGCGCCTGGGCGATCCGATCGAGTTTCAGGCGCTGAGCCTGGCGTTCCGCCGACAGACCGATCGGCGGAACTATTGCGCCGTAGGCTCGGTCAAGCCGAACATCGGGCATCTCGATACCTGTGCGGGCATCGCGGGCCTGAGCAAAGCGGTGCTGATGCTGAAGCACGAGCAGCTACCGCCGCAGATTAACGTGCGCCAGCCCAACTCGGCGCTCCAGATCGAGCACAGCCCTTTCTATATCAACCCCGAGCTCCGTACCTGGGTCAGCGATGGCAGGCCGCGACGGGCGGGCGTCACCGCGCTGGGCGTGGGCGGCACGAACGCGCACCTGATCCTTGAAGAAGCGCCGCCGATGCCGCTGCCTGCGCAGCATGAGCCTGCGCCTGGGCTGCTGCCGCTGTCGGCCCACAGCCGCGAGGCGCTGATCGCGCTGGCTGAGCGGTATCGCGACTTCCTGCACCAGCATCCCGACACCTCCGCTGCCGACCTGTTCGTCACGACCGCGCTTGGACGGCGGCATCTGCGGCATCGGCTGGTCGCGCTGGGCGAGACACCGACAGCGCTGGGCGCGGCGCTCACTGCGTTTCTGGACGCGCCGACGACGCGCTCAGCCTCCGCGCCATTCGTCTACCGCGATACGACGCGGAGCGCGGGCGGGCCGCTGGCCTTCGTCTTCACCGGACAGGGTAGTCAGTTCTCGAGTGCGGCGCGGCCGCTCTACCACAGGTTTCCTGTCTTCCGCGACGTGCTGGATCGCTGCGAGCGCTACTACCGTGAGGTGTGGCACGAGAGCCTGCTGGATCTGCTCTTCTCCGAGTCGACCAGCGCCGCAGACCTGCCCACAGACAAAGCTCAGCCGCTGCTGTTCGCGTTCGAGGTTGCCCTGGCGCGGCTCTGGCAGACCTGGGGCATCGATCCGGACTATGTCGTCGGCCACAGCATCGGCGAGTACGCCGCCTGGTGCGTGGCGGGCGCGCTCTCCCTGGAAGACGGCCTGCACCTGACGACGTTGCGCGGACGCCTGATGCAACTCCGCACGCCGCCCGGCGGCATGGTTGTGGTCTTCGCCGACCGCGCGACGATCGACGGGCTGCTGGCGGCCTCGCCGGGCCTGGACCTGGCGGTCGTCAATAGCGCGCTGAACCATGTCCTGGCGGGCGATGAGCCGACGATCGCCGATCTGATCCAGGTGCTCGACGCGCGACAGATCGAATGGCAGCGCTTGCCGGTCAGCCGCGCCTTCCACGCCGCGCTGCTCGCGCCGATGCTGGATGCGTTTCGCCAGCATCTCGAGCAGTTCCGTTTCCAGCCGATCACCATCCCGCTGGTAAGCTCCATCGATGGCGCGCTGCTGCCGATCGGCACGCAGCCTGATGCCGATTACTTCTGCCGCCAGACGCGGCAGACCGCGCGGTTCGACCAGGCGCTGGCGCAGCTCGTTCAGCGCGAGTGCCGGTGTTTTATTGAGGTCGGGCCGGATGCCGCGCTGAGCCGACTGGGACGCCGCCAGTACCCGGAGCGAGCCTGGATTGCATCGCAGCGCCGCAGCGCACCGCCGATTGACGCGCTCTCCGAAGCGGTCGCCAGCCTCCACTGCGAAGGTCTGCCGATCGACTGGCGGGCGCTCGCACCAGGCTGCGGCGGTCGGCGCATTCCGCTGCCAGCCTACCCATTCCAGCGCACCTCGTTCTGGGTCGACAGGCAGCAGCCTGCGGCGACAGCGCCGGAATCAGCCGTTATCGCCCTGACACCCCCAGACATAGCCACGACATCGCCGGATGTTGCGATGCATGAGGTCACGCATATGAATGACCGCGATACGCTTCTCGACATCGTGCTGGAGAAGATTTGCGAGCTAACGGCCCGTCAGCTCGGCCAGGCTTCCGAGGATGTGCGACCGGATGATCTGTTTTTCGATCTTGGCGCCGACTCGCTGCTGATGATCACCATGCTGCGCGAGCTGGAGAAACTCTTTGGCGTGCGTATCGCCATGCGCGAGCTGTTCGAGGAGGGCGATAGTCCCGGCCAGTTGAGCCGTTTGATCAAGGAGCGCATGTCGCCGGAGCACGCGCAGCGCTTGCTGGCCGCCGCGCCCGCCGCCAGCAGCGCGCCAGCAGCGCCCGTCGCGCCGGAGCGGGAGACGACGCGCGAGCCGCTGCCGACGGGTGCGAACGATCAGGGCGCGCCGCAGCGCCCGCCAGCGGTGCCGATCGCATCAGCTCAGCCGGGCAACGGCCTCGTATTGCCCCAGCCGAATCCGCAGCTTCCGGCTCTGCCCGCCGTCCCGTCAGCGGGCGTGGACAGCGGCAGACCAGCCGCTCCCGATCCCACCGTTGCGGGCGTCGTCAACCAGCAGTTGCAGGTGATCGGGCAGTTCTCGCAGCTCATGTCGCAGCAGCTCGCGCTCCTGAGCGGCGCTGCTGTGGCTGCGGCGGTCCCAGCGATGGACCTTGCCAGCCAGACACCGATCGCTGCGGTGGCAGCCGACGACCGCCAGACGGGCAGCGCCTCCGCGCCAGCGGAGCCGTCACCGTCCGCGCACCAGAGCCAGGCGGGCGAGACTCCGGCGATGCACGGGCCGCGCGTCTCCGTCAGCCGCTCATCCGGCATGAGCAGCGGCACGCTCACCCCGCAGCAGCAGCGCCACTTCGACGATCTGGTGCGGCGCTACGTCGAGAAAACGCGCACCTCAAAGGCGATCACCCAGCAGCAGCGCCGGGTCCTGGCCGATAGTCGCGCGATCGTCGGGTTTCGCGACAGCATCAAGGAGCTGCTGTATCCGATCGCCGGTCGGCGGGCGCAAGGCTCGTGGCTCGAAGATGTCGACGGCAATCGCTATGTCGATATTACGATGGGCTTCGGCGTGCTGCTCTTCGGGCACGAGCCGGAGTTTGTCACCGAGGCGGTGCGCAGGCATCTAGAGCACGGCATACAGCTCGGCCCGCGCAGCGAGGCCACCGGCGAGGCCGCCCGGCTGCTCAGCGAGATCACCGGCATGGAGCGGGTCGCGTTCGCCAACTCCGGCACCGAGGCCAATTCGGGCGCGATCCGCCTGGCGCGGGCCTACACCGGGCGGACCAGGATCGTTACCTTCAACGGCTCGTACCACGGTCACTTCGACAACCTGCTAGGACGTACGGTGTTTGATGGCACGCGCCATGAGACGATCCCGATCTCCTCCGGCATTCCGCGCAGCGCGGTTGAGGAGCTGATCGTGCTCGACTATGGCGATCCGGCCAGCCTTCAGATCATCGACGAGCTGGGCGAGCAGCTCGCCGCGGTCATCGTCGAGCCGGTGCAGAGCCGCCACCCATCGCGGCAGCCGGTCGAGTTTGTGCGCAGCCTGCGCGAGCTGACGGCCCGGCACGGCAGCGTGCTGATGTTCGACGAGATGCTGACCGGCTTTCGGCCCCACCCGCGCGGCGCGCAGGGCTTTTTCGGCGTCACGCCTGATCTTGTCACCTACGGCAAAGTGCTCGGCGGCGGGTTTCCGATCGGCGCGATCGCAGGCTCGGCGGCGATCATGGACGGCATCGACGGCGGCTACTGGCAATACGGCGACAGGAGCTATCCGCCCCACGAGACGACCTTCTTCGGCGGCACCTATATCCAGCACCCTGTCTCGATGGCGGCGGCGCTGGCGGTGCTGACCTATCTCAAGGCGCACAGCCCGCAGCTACAGCAGCAGCTCAACGCGCGCACCGAGTACCTGGCCGGGACGCTCAATCGTTTCTTCGAGGACGAGGAGTTCCCGATCCGGATCAGCCATTTTGGCTCGCTGTTCCGCTTCGAGTATCGCGGCAATCTTGAGCTGCTGTACTACCATCTGCTGCTCAACGGCGTGTATGTCTGGGAGTGGCGCAACTTCTTTCTTTCCACGGCCCACAGCGACGAAGACATCGAGTTCATCATCCAGGCGGTCAAGCGCTCGCTCTACGATCTGCGCAACGGCGGCTTTATCGCTGGCGGCAAGCAGACGAGCGCGACGGGAATACCAGCCACCGTACCAGCTTCGAGCAATGGGACCGACTCGCGGCAGGCCGTGCAGACGACGCAGATTGCTACGCAGGCCGCCGCATCCGCCGAGATGCGGCCACAGCGCAACGGCGGCCACGATCGCCAGAATCCAGCGCCCCGGCGGTCGAGCGTCGACTTCAGCCTGTACTTTTTTGGCGACTACCCGCAGCATGAGCCGCAGCACAGCCACTACGATCTGATCCTGGAGAGCGCGCGCTTCGCCGACGAGCATGGCTTTCATGCGATCTGGATTCCAGAGCGGCATTTCCACTCGTTCGGCGGCATCTTCCCCAATCCCGCCGTGCTTGCCGCCGCGCTGGCACGCGAGACACGCCGCATTCGCCTGCACGCTGGCTCCGTCGTCCTGCCGCTGCATCATCCGATCCGCGTGGCCGAAGAGTGGTCGATGATCGATAACCTATCGGGCGGTCGCGTCGGGCTGGGCTGCGCCAGCGGGTGGCACGCCAACGATTTTGTCTTCTATCCTGAGCGCTTCGGCCAGCACAAAGCGATCATGTACGAGCAGATCGAGAGCATTCGTCGCCTCTGGCGCGGCGATGCCGTGACCGCGCGCGCCGGTGGCGGCGCAGAGATCGAGGTGTCGCTCTATCCCAGGCCGGTGCAGCCGATGCCGCCCTTGTTCACGGCGATCGTCGGCAATCCCGAAAGCTATCGGCTGGCCGCGCAGCACGATCTGGGCGTTATCACCAACCTGATGTCGCAGACGGTCGAGCAGCTTGCCGTGAACATCCGGCTGTACCGCCAGACACGCGCGGAGTGCGGCCTCGATCCCGGCGCGGGCAGAGTGGTGGTGCTGCTGCATACCTACCTCCAGCACGATCTGGCGGAGGCGCGCCAGGAGGCGTTCGAGCCGTTCTGCCGCTACCTGCGCTCGTCGCTGTCGCTCTTCGGCCAGGTGACGAATAGCCTGGGCTTCAACATCGACCTGGCGACGACGCCTGAGGAAGATGTGGACTTCATGCTCCAACGCGCCTACGAGCGCTACTGCGAGTCGCGGGCGCTGATTGGCACGCCCGAAAGCTGCGCGCCGATCATTGACAGCGTGCTGGCCGTGGGGGTCGACGAGATCGGCTGCTTCATCGACTTTGGCGTGCCCCTGGCGCAGGTCCGTCGAAGCCTGCCGGTGCTCGATCGGCTGCGCCAGCGCTATCAGGCGGCCAGCCAATCTCAGGGACCGCTCTCGTTTGCCCAGCAGCGCATCTGGTTTCTCAACCAGTTATCGCCGGATCAGACCACCTACAACGAGACCAAGGCGATCCGGCTTGCGGGATCGCTGAACGTCGCGGCGTTGCAGGCGGCGCTCAGCCAACTCGTCGAGCGGCATGCCGCGCTGCGCACGGTCTTTCGTGAGATCGACGGGGAGGTCTGCCAGGTTGTGCTGCCCCCGCGCGACTTCGCGTGTCCGATCGTCGATTGCCAGGGTGCGGACGAGGCCGCCAGCGTGCAGCAGGCGATCGATGTCGAAGGTCGGCGGGTGTTCGACCTGGCAGACGGGCCGCTGTTTCTGGCGAAGCTGCTCCGCTTCTCGGCGACGCAGCATGTCCTGATTCTCTCGATGCATCACCTGGTCTTCGATACGTGGTCGGCGGGCGTCTTTACCCGTGAGCTGAGCGTGTGCTATCAGGCATCGCTCGGCGGCCAGCGCGCGCACCTGCCGCCGCTGCCGATGACCTATCTCGACTATGCGCGTCAGCAGCAGCAGGCGCTCGCAGGCGAGCAGACGCAGCAGGACCTCCGGTTCTGGCTGGAACGGCTTGGCGGCACGCTGCCGGTCCTTGAGCTGCCGACGGACTACCCGCGACCGGCAGTGCTGCGCTCCCACGGACACGCCTTCTTCGAGGACTTCACGCCGGAGCAATCGGAGGCGATCCGCCAGCTCAGCAAGCGCCAGCGCGTCACGCTGTTCATGCTGCTGCTCAGCGGCTTTGCCGTGACGCTGCGCGCATTCAGCGGCCAGGACGATCTGATCATCGGGACGCCGGTGGCCGACCGCCCGGAGGGCACCGAGGGGCTGATCGGCTTTTTGATCAATACCCTGGCGCTGCGCGTCGATCTGCGGGACGATCCCAGCTTCGCGGAGGTGCTGCGCCGGGTGCGTCGCCTGACCCTGGAGGCGTACGACCATCAACGCCTGCCGTTCGAGGAGTTGGTCAGGGCGCTCAACCCAGCGCGCGATCCCAGCCGCAACCCGATCTTCCAGGTAGCGATCGAGTTCGAGAGCGAGCCGATCTTTGGGTTCGAGCTGCCCCATGTCAGGGCGACGGCGCTGGATACCGCCGTGAACAAAGCGCCGTTCGATCTGACGCTGTACCTGACGAGCCTGCCGGACAGAATCCAGTGCCGCGTCGAGTACAACACCAGCCTGTTCGAGGAGCGCACGGTTCGCCGCTTCCTGGCCTCCTTCCGCCGCGTGCTGGACCTGGCCGTGCAGCAGCCCGACGCGCCGCTGTCGCAGATGCCGCTGCTCCCCGACGCCGAGCGCCACCAACTGCTGGTCGTATGGAACGCAACGCAGGCGCCGTATCCAACCGATCTGTGTGTGCACCAGCTTGTCGAGCGGCAGGCCGCGCAGACGCCGGACGCGCCCGCCGTGGTCAGTGGAGCGGAGCGCCTGACCTACGGAGCGTTGAACCGGAAGGCGAATCAGCTTGCGCATTATCTGCGCGGGCTGGGCGTCGGCCCTGAGGTACCCGTCGCGATCTGCCTTGAGCGCTCGATCGAGCTGGTCGTCGCGGCGTTCGCCGTGCTGAAAGCGGGCGGCGCGTATGTGCCGCTCGATCCGGCGCTGCCGTCGGCGCGGCTGGCTGTGATCATCGACGAGCTGCGGACACCTGTGGTGCTGACGCGGCAGCGCTATCTGGAGCACCTGCACCCAGAGGGTACCCGGCGCACGGCACGAACGATCTGTCTCGACGCCGACTGGAGGCAGATCGAGCAGGCGTGCGCTGAAAATCCGCGCAGCACCACGACCGCCGAGAATCTGGCGTATGTGATCTATACCTCCGGCTCCACCGGACAGCCTAAAGGCGTTGAGGTCCGGCAGGCCGGGCTGCTCAACCTGATGGCCTGGCACCAGCGGACCTATGCCATCAGCAGCGCTGACCGCAGCACGCAGTTGGTTGGCGTGAGCTTCGATGTCTCGGTCTGGGAGCTGTGGCCGTATCTGGCCCACGGAGCCTGCATCTCCGTGGTGCCGCCGGAGCTGCTGACCGACCCGGCGGCGCTGCGCGACTGGCTGTGCGCCAATGAGATCACGGTGAGCTTCCTGCCGACGCCGCTGGCGGAGGAGGTGCTGCGCCTTTCGTGGCCCGATCGCCACGCGCTCCGGCTGCTGATGGTCGGCGGCGATCAGCTGCATGTGTATCCGACACCGGAGCAGCGCTTCAGCGTGGAGAATCAATACGGCCCCGCCGAGGCCACAATCGTCACGATCAGCGCGACGGTCCAGCCCAGCGAAGACATCGACCGGCTACCGCCGATCGGGCGACCGATCGCTAACACCGAGATCTACCTGCTGGATCGGCATCTGCACCCGGTGCCGATCGGCGTGGTCGGCGAGCTGTACCTGGGCGGCGCGGGTCTGGCCCGTGGCTATCTCAGGCGGCCCGATCTGACCGCCGCCCGCTTCATTCCGCATCCGTTCAGCCAAACAGGCGGTGCGCGGCTCTACCGCACGGGCGATCTGGCGCGCTACCGGCCCGACGGCACGCTTGAGTTTCTGGGCCGCTCCGACAACCAGATCAAAATCCGGGGCTACCGCATCGAGCTGGATGAGATCGAGGCGGTCTTGCGCCAGCAGCCGATGGTCGACGCCGCCGCTGTGCTGGCGCGGCGTGATCGCGGCGACGAGCCGTATCTCGCGGCCTATGTCGTGCCGAAGCAGGGCGCGCCGTCCGACAGTGCCACGCAGCGCGAGCAGATCCGTCTGGCACTGGCACGACTCTTACCCGACTATATGGTGCCGCGCGCGTGGGTCTTTCTCGCGGAGCTGCCGCTGACGGCCAACGGCAAAGTCGATCGACGGGCACTGCCGCGTCCCGATGTCAGCAGCGACGACGGAGCGGCTGGGCCGTCTTCGGCGCTGGAGCAGACGCTCCACGATCTGTGGTGTGCCGAGCTCGGCCTCGGCGGTGTCTCGACGACCAGGAGCTTCTTTGAGGTCGGCGGTCATTCGCTGAATGCCGCGCGGCTGCTGAACCGGGTTCGGGATAGCCTGGGCCTTGACTATCCGATGTTCGAGTTCTTCCAGCGCCCAACGATCAGCGGCATGGCGGCCTACGTCGAGAGCCAGCGCGCGACGGAGATGCAGGAGGTCGCGGCGGCACATACCGAGCAGCCGCTCCTGCACGCGCCGCTGACGTTTGCCCAGGAGCGCATGTGGGAGCGGCACCAGGCGAGCACCGATCCGGCGATCTATAACGTCGCGCAGCGCATCACGCTGATCGGCAAGCTCGATCGGCAGGCGCTAACCTCGGCGCTGAACGCTCTGGTAGCACGTCATGCCGCGCTGCGCACCCGGATCGTGCACCAGGATGATCGGCTGGTTCAGGAGGTCGTGCCGACGCTCACGATCGAGCTGCCGGTCACGGACATCCGCACGCTGGCGGATGAGGACAAGCTTACACAGGCGGACGCCTGGTGCTACGCCGAGGCACGTCAGGTCTTCGCGCTGGATCACGCTCCGCTGATCCGGGGTCGGCTGTTACGGCTGGCAGACGAGCGCTGGATCTTCCTGCTGGTCGTCCACCATCTCATCTTCGATGGCTGGTCGCTGGCCGTGGCGCTGCGCGAGCTATCAGCGCTCTACGCCGAGGGCGACAACGCACGGCTTGCGCCGCTGCCACTTCAGTACGCCGACTATGCCCGCTGGGAGCGCAGCTATTTGCAGACCGAGCGCACGGAGCAGCTTTTGCGCTACTGGCTGAGCCAGCTCGACGGCGCTCCGCTGACAGTGGCGCTGCCCGCTGATCGTCCTCGCCCGGAACACGTTTCTTCGCGGGGCGGCGCGCACACGTTTCACCTTTCGCGGCAGGAGGTGCTGGCCCTCGAACAGATAGCGCATCAGTGCGGCACCACGCTGTATAGCGTGCTCCTGAGCGCCTTTGCGCTGCTGCTGTCGCGTCTGTGCGGACAGACCGATCTGGTGATCGCCAGCCCATCCGCGAACCGCACGCGGCGGGAGCACGAGCCGATCATCGGCCTGATTGTCAACAGTATCGCGCTGCGGATTCAGATCGATCGCGCGGCGACCTTCAGCGCGCTGGTTCGGCAGGTCAGCCAGACCTTTTTTGCTGCGCTCGACCACCAGGAGCTGCCGTTTGGCACCGTGGTTGATGCGCTTCATGCACGCCGGGGCGGGCCGCGCTCGCCCTTCCCGCAGGTATTGTTCGTGCTACAAAATATGTCGGCTACCGATTTCAAGCTGCCCGGCCTGACGACGCGGATCGAGGATGTGCCCACTGGCGCGGCCAAGTACGACCTGCTGTGCGCGCTGGAGCCGGATGAGGAGGGTCTTCACGCGCTGTTCGAGTATCGTAGCGACCTGTTCGACGCAGCGACCCCGGCGCAGTGGGCACGTAAGTTCGTCAGTCTGCTGCATGATGTCAGCCGCGATCCCGATCGTGCGCTGGTACAATGGGTAGCGGCAGGAGCAGATCGTTAGTTCGCGGGCGATCGAGTCGTCGGGATGCTCCTCGCGTTCATGGCACCGGCGGTCGCTGATCGGTAGCATCATGGAGCGCTATGCTATGTTCAACCAACCTGGCCTTCCCGAAATGACGGCACAGGATGCGATCGACGTGCTGCTCCTTTTTGAACAGCATGGGATTACCGTGTGGGTGGATGGCGGCTGGGCTGTTGATGCCCTGCTGGGCGAACAAACCCGTCGCCATGCTGATCTCGACATCGCGCTGAGCCACCACGATGTACAGAAGCTCCGCGCGCTGCTTGAAGCGCGGGGGTATCGCGATGTGCCGCGCGATGACACCAGAGAATGTAATTTTGTGCTCGGCGACGATCACGGTCGGGAGGTCGACGTGCATACGTTCATCTTTGATGCGCGCGGCAACAACATCTTCGGCTGCGCGTATCCCGCCGAGTCGCTCACCGGAACAGGATCGATCGATGGCTATCCGGTGAGATGCATCGCTCCGCAATGGCTCGTCTCGTTTCATACGGGCTATCCGCTGGACGCGGATGATTACCATGATGTGCGCGCGCTCTGCGCGCGCTTCAATCTTGAGATACCGCGCGAGTACGAGCCGTTTATGAACGAAGACGGCCAGTGACGGCGTAGCGGCGTCGCTCGCGCATGAGCTGCTGGCACGCTTTTGCCGCACAGCGCACCGGACGCACGTCGACCTCCACGACACGACACGCGCTCGTACGAGCCTCTATCGCTTTGCACCAGTTGTCGATCGATACCGCGTGTGGTATATACATGACAACGGCAGTTTCTCCTCGCCTGCTCAGACTATAACCGTCTCACAAACCAATACATCAGGTCTATCCGATGGGTTCGCCGTACAAGGAGGAGTCATCATGACCACCATTGATGTCACGACGTTTGCCAGTCCCCATCAGCCGGGCTTTGGGTTTGGCACAGGGCCGCGTAACGGCCCGTGGATCGACACACGACGCGATCCGGACGGCATCATCATTCACACGACGAATGGAAATATTGGCTCATCGTTCAGGGGCGAGGCGCAATTTCTGCGCGATATGAGCCTGACACGGCCACCGAGCGACCGCGTATCGGCGCATTATCTCGTGGGCAAGGGCGGGCAGATCGCCCGCATCCATGAGGATACACGGATCACGTGGCATACCGGCGTGTCGCTGCGGGAGTGGAACAACTTACACACGATCGGGATCGAAAATCATTTCACCCCCGGTGAAGTGTGGACCGAGCCGCAGCAAAAAGCGCTCACCTTTTTGGTCCGCCATCTGATGCGCCGATGGAATATTGGCCGCGACCGCATTCAAACGCACCGCTTTATCGCCCTACCAGCCGGACGCAAGGTTGATCCTTCGAGCTTGACCAACGCCGCGTTTGAGGACTGGCGGAGCAGCCTCACGCCGCTGAGCGATGCCATTCCCTCGTTTCGCGTCATTATCGGGATTGACTTTGCCAGCGTGCGGGAGGGGCCGAGGCGGTCATTCCCCGAAGCGCTCATTCCCGATGGCAATGGCGTGCTGCATCCGGTACGTCTGGCCCCAGGAACGGTCATCGGGATCGATGAGGAAGTACAGGGAGAGCGAATCAGCGGCGACGACAGGTGGTTGCATATTGTTAAGCCTGATGCGTGGGGCTTTATTCATCGCAGCCTGGTCGTGCCGGTGTAGAGAAGATTGGAGGCCGATATGGTAGCGAAGCCCATCATCGTCTTAGGCGCTGGCGCGACGAAAGCCTGCGGCGGTCCGCTGACCGACGATATTCTCCCGGCGGCGCTCAACGGTGCGATGGCGCATGATGATCGGACGACGCTGGTCGCCGACCGTGAGGAGCTTCTCGCGCTGACGCGCGAGTTCTTGACCGATTGCTTCAACGTGCCTGCGGATCATCGTCCTGTCCGCGGGGAAGATTGCCCATCACTCCCCATGATGCTGAGCATGATCCGACGCTCAGCGGAGCTGCGCCAGCCGCTCGGAACATGGGATGGTGATCGTCTGATCAAAGCCAGGCGGGCGATTGAGTACGCGATCTTCGCCGTGATCGAGGCGGCGCTGCGGCACATTCCGGCGTCGAGGCAATTCCACCGCGTGCTGCTTGAGCCACTCTACGATCACGGCGTCGAGCCCACGGTTGTATCGCTGAACTATGACGTCATCGTCGATAATGCGATGTTTTCACTCAGCGAGC
>DASUTC010000190.1 GCA_036374795.1 Herpetosiphonaceae bacterium | reverse complement strand
CGTTCCCGAAAGCTTCATTGCGTTCTCCGGCTGTATCTAAACGGGGAGTGATCGTCATTGCGGCGTGCGATCTACGCTCCAACCACCATGTATATCGTACTGCACATGCTCGTGCAACGTCAAATGGTCCTGATGGTCAGGAGGTGATCTAGTAGTACGGAGTAATCGTAGCTACAGTACGAGCGCGATTCAACCAAAAGCTGGCACGTCCCGTGCAAGATGGCGATCGCGGAGCACAACAGGAGGAGCAGTATGGCCGAAGTGCCGGAAGTGGAAACGATCGTGCGCGATCTGCGCCTGGCGGTGATCGGGCGTAGGATCATGGGGGCGGAGGTGATTCGGGCGGAGGCGGTGCGCTTCCCAGCGCCCGATGAGTTCGTCGCGCTGCTGGCCGGGCGGCATGTGCTGGCTGCGGAGCGCCGCGCGAAGTATATCCTGCTGCCGCTCTCCGGCGATCTGCTGCTGGCGATCCACTTTATGCTCTGGGGTACGCTGACGCTCACGCCCGCCGACGCGCCGCGTCCCGCCGATACGCTGATTGTCTGGACGCTGGATCGCGATGAGGAGCTGCGTCTGCTCGACACGCTGGGCTATGCTCGCGCGGCCCTGGCAGCGCCCGCAACGCTGGCCGAGCGACTCGATCTCCATGCGCTCGGCCCCGAAGCGCTCGATCCCGGCTTTAGCGTCGCGGTGCTGGCGCGCCAGCTTGCCGGGCGGCGCGGCGCGCTCAAGACGGTGCTGCTCAACCAGCGCGTGCTGGCCGGGCTGGGCAACCGCGATGCCGACGAGAGTATGTGGCTGGCGGGCATCGATCCCCGGCGTGTACCGGCCTCGCTGACGACGGATGAGCTACAGCGGCTCCACGGTGCGATCTGCGCGGTGCTCGAAGAAGGCATAGCTCTGCGCGGCACGCAGCGCGATCTGTTTGGACGCAAAGGCCGCGCCAAACATCGCCGCAACATCTTCGAGCGCACGGCAGAGCCTTGCCCGCGCTGCCAAACGCCGATCGAGCGCGTGCGGCTTGGCGGACGCAATACCCACTACTGCCCCGGATGCCAGCGCTAGAGCGCCGCGCTCGGATCGCGCCGATCTACCGTTCCACCTGCCGCGCCGCCTCGTCGGTTGTCGCCTCCGGCTCCTGCCACAAGCGCCAGAAACGATCGAGCGCGTGCGCCACGTCGGGCAGCTTCTCGAAGTGCGGCAGGCCCAGCGTCGGCGTGATGCGCGCGCCGTGCCAGTTCGGCAGCTCAAGCGCTCTGGGCAGCAGCTCGAAGCTGACATAGGAATCGTGATCGTAGATCACCAGCACCGGCAGCTCAAGCCGCTGGTACACGCTCTGCCAGATGTCGGGCGTGAACAGCTTGCCGCTCACAAAGTACAGCGGCGCGTAGCGCGCGCCCGGCTGGTGGGTCGTCGGGTAGGCGTACTCAAGCAAGCCCTGATCGACCGGCCCGACGAAGCTCCGGCTAAGAAAGTACCTGAGGCTCGGCGGCGAAACCAGCAGATCGTAGAATGCCTGGCTCCACAGCGGAAACGAGAAGATCCGCAGCAGCCGATCGCCGCTGCCCTGCCGCCCCGCGCTCTGTACCCGGTTCTCGGCGTTGCGCTCGCTCAGGCCCGACGGCGAGATCAGCGCCAGCGAGTGGAAGAGATCGGGCCGCTCGTAGGCCGCCCGCGCCACGAACTCGCTTCCTAGCGAGAGCGCGATCACATCGGCTTTGTCGCTCACCTGCGTCTCGATGAACTCATGGATCGCGCTGGCGTACAGCGCGGGCGAGTACACCCGATCCGAGCGCTCGGAGAAGCCAAAGCCCGGCAGATCGAGCGCGTAGACCGGACGCTGACCACGGTAGTGCTCGAAGATCGGACGCATCTCGTAGGCCGAAGCGCCCGCGTTGATGCTGTGGATCAGCACCAGCGATCGGCCCGCTCCACCTCGATCGGCGTAGTAGCTCAGCCCGCCTGCACTTGCACTCTCGAACGTCTGCCGCTCGGCATCCAGCGCCGGGGCCAGATCCATGTCATGGTTGATCGCCAGCGCGCTATAGCCGATCCAGCCCCCTATCGCGGTCGCCAGTGCTGCCAGCAGCCCGCCGATGCCTTTCGCCGTCGACAAGAGCGGATTCGCCCGTCGTCTGGCGCGCTTGTTTTTGATCATCGTCATCACCTCTTTTGCTAGTCTATTGTGGATGGGGAACACAGGCAGGATGCTCTGCTTTCAGTATAATCCGATTCGATCAGCCGGATCGAACACACGGCGGCGACTGATCGATGACAGATCAGCCGCCGCCGAAACCTGCCGGGCCTTTCCAAACTCCCGGCGCGCTACTCTTTGTTCGTTTGTTCCCCTGTTCCTTTGTCCCTTTGACGCCCTAGCCGTTCACAATCTCGCCGCCGTTCGGGTGCAAAATCTGCCCGCTGATGTACGACGAGTCATCGGAGGCCAGGAAGACGTAGCATTTCGCCACCTCTTCGGGCTGGCCCGCTCGCTTCATCGGCACGTCCGCGCCGAACTTGGCGACCTTGTCGGGCGGGAAGGTCGCCGGGATCAGCGGCGTCCAGATCGGGCCGGGCGCGACGCCGTTGACCCGAATGCCCTGCTCGACCAGCGACATCGACAGCGAGCGCGTAAACGCCACGATCGCGCCCTTGGTCGATGAGTAGTCGAGCAACTGCGGGCTGCCCTTGTAGGCCGTCACCGACGTGGTGTTGATGATCGCGCTGCCTTGGCCCAGATGCGGCAGCGCCGCCGTGGTCAGGTAGAACATGGCGAAAATATTAGTGCGGAACGTGCGCTCCAGCTGCTCGGCGCTGATCTTGTCGATGCTCTCCTGCGGATGCTGCTCGGCGGCGTTGTTGACCAGAATATCGAGGCGGCCAAGCTGATCGACGGTCTGCCGCACCGACTGACGGCAAAACTGCTCGTCTCCGACATCACCCGCGATCGTCAGGCAGCGACGGCCCTCCTGCTCGACCTGCCGCCGGGTTTCCTCGGCGTCTTGATGCTCGTCAAGATAGACGATCGCTACGTCCGCTCCTTCCTTGGCAAACACGATCGCCACCGCCCGCCCGATGCCGCTGTCGCCGCCCGTAATTAACGCCACTTTACCGCTCAGCTTGCCGCTGCCCCGGTACGACGCATCCTCTGCCTCCGGGCGCGGCGTCATCTCCGACTCAATGCCGGGCTGACGCTCCTGATGCTGCGGCGGCTGAAGCTGCTGATTCTCGTCTTCGGACATCGCTGCCTGCTCCTTTCTTCCTCTTAATGGGTCTGGTTTCGCGCTTGCAGCACCAAACCAGACCCCAAAAAGACGGTGTACCGCTCTGCCGCAGGTCCGGAATGCTCACCGCGTAACGCCTGTCAGTTATGGCTCGCGCGCTACGCGGTCCGGCTGGGCAAGGCATGTGCCAGCAACCACCGCCCAATCGCCGCGATGATTGTTTGCATCTTTCACAAGCCTCTGGTATAATCCTCGACGCAAACGGCGTGGGCCTCTAGCTCAATTGGCAGAGCATCTGACTCTTAATCAGCCGGTTCTGGGTTCGAGTCCCAGGGGGCCCACCACGCACCTCTCCACCAATAAAGGCATTAAAGCTACCCTATGGAAATTGAATTCGCTTTCCTCGCCGATGCAGCACAGGTTCCGCCCGATGGGAAGCTTTATGTGCTTGGCGGCAGCGTCGACCGTATTCACGCCCAGCAGTTTCCGACAACCCATCCCTCGATGACGCTGGTGATCAAGGTGCAATTACTCGCCAGCGAGTGCAACCGGCCTCATCAGATCCAGATCGATCTTTGGGACGAGCGCGGTAATCCGGTGCTCGATCCGGCGATCAGCGCGGAGTTCGGCGTCGGCCCCGACCCCGACGATCCGGGCGGCCCCAGCTCGGTGCTGATCCCCGTCAACATGATGGGCCTTCAGTTCCAGCGTCCTGGCGCGTACGAGTTCCATATCGTGATCGATGGGCGACACCTGAAGACCGTGCCGCTGCGCATGTTGCAGGTCGCCGGTGGCAACGGTCAGGCAATGCAGCCGCCCACCGCCTGACAACAAAGCTGAGAGCATAGCAGACGGGACTGGATACGCTCCAGTCCCGTTGTCGTATTGCGGCCCTTGAGGCCCGGCCAGCCGAATCAGGCGGAGGCTCTGCGGCCCCAGCCCAGGTACAGCCCCGCGCCGATCAAGATCAGCGGCAGCCAGATCAGGCTATTGGCGACGGCAAAGAGACGCGCCCCCTGCACGATCGCCACGATCAGCCCCGCGCCAAAGAGCGGCACCGCCGGGAAGATCGGCCAGGGACTACGGACGTTAAAGAGCCGCTGCCCAACCACGAAGATCCCGACAAAGCCCACCGCAAGGCCCCAGAGGATCGCCGTAGCGCCCGCAAGCGGCACGAACGTTAAGCCCATGCCCAGCCCAACCAGAAGCGCGCCGGGGATCAGCAGCCCGTACAGCCGCCGCCAGAACGCGAAGAACAGAATGCAACTCGCGATCGTCAGCAGCACCATACTCGCCGTGAAGGTCCCCGCTACGGCGCTGCCCGGCATCGGCGGCATCGGCGGCATCGGCGGCATCGGCGGCATTGGCGGACTAGCGATCCCTGAGGCGATGCGGCCCAGCAGCATCAGCAGACCGACAAACAGCAATATCAGCGCAACAGCGTTATTGCGTCGCTGCGTCGCCAGCGCCGCCTGCTCCTGCCCTGCCGTCGAGAAACGCTGCGTGGTCATGCCCGCCGACGAAAATCCTGAACGCTGCTCCTGCGCGGTATGCGATTCGACGAACTCGGTCCCCATAGCTGCTCCTTGTACGAATAGCGGCACGTCATGCCTGTCACGATCGCGGTATGATTTCGCTTAGACGAGCCAGCCGACGCGAGAGTTGCAGCCACAGGCCTGCGGAAATTCACGGCAAAAAGATTTGCATTCTTGACGGACTTAAGGTACACTACGTGAGCGCTAAGCAAACCCCTGACAACGTCGGGGGCGTTGTTTGCGGACCGGGCACATCGCTGTGAGCGGACATCAACATACGGCCCCATCGTCTAGCGGCCTAGGACGTCACCCTCTCAAGGTGAAGATCGCGGGTTCGAATCCCGCTGGGGTCACCAAACGAAGGTATTAGCGCTTGCTCTAATACCTTTTCGTTTGCGGGAGTGGCTCAGTTGGTAGAGCATCTCCTTGCCAAGGAGAAGGTCGCGGGTTCGAATCCCGTCTCCCGCTCCATTAACAAATCAAAAAGGCGTTCCGTCGCTGGCATATATTGCTAGAGGAACTTCCCGACTCTCCGCTCTTGATTCAAGAGCAAGCCACCCTGCGAAACAGCAAGCAGGGGCAGCCGCCGAGTAACTGGCGGCTGACGCAAGGCGGCAACAGCAAACACACCCGCCGATGGCTCCGGGCATCGCTCCGGAGCACAGGTGAGGGCTGAAACCGGTGGCTTAAGCGACCACCAGCGTCGTCGGCAACGGCGGCGGCTAGGCGACAGCGCTGGCCCAGGGAGAGCAAGGTGTGTGGGGCCGGCTTATTGGTGGCAGCGGTCATGCCCAGCGCATGATCGCGCGACGACCACCTCGCAGGCTCACATCGCCGCGGCGCGGGCGAGGTTGAGTAACGCTCAACAGACCACAAGCCGCCTCCTGCACCGCAGGAGAGAGAGATGACGGACACGAACAGAATCGGGGGTACGGCCTTTTTGATCATCTATTGGGGTATCGTCTAATGGTAGGACGCCTGACTCTGGATCAGGTAGTTGGGGTTCGAATCCCTGTACCCCAGCCACGCACACAGCGTCGCTCTTGATTGGAGCGGCGCTGTGACGTTTAAGCAGCCGTCGACGTCCGTGGACAGCAGAACAGGTGGCCCGCAGGTTGCAGTAGCCTGGCAGCATGAACACACAACGGCTTAGGAGATATGCAAGCGCTGGCCTCGTGCTGCTTGGCCTCGTCGCGTGCTCGCTGGCGGATGAGCGCGTGGCGGTGCCGACCGCTGAGCGACGACCGACGAGCGCTCCCAGCGCCGTCGCGGCAGCGCCGACGCCCAAGGTGCCGACGCCAACCTTTGTTCCGGTCGGCGGCGACGTGCCTCCGGCAAGTCCACCCGCATCCAGCCCACCCGCAGCAGGCGGAGACGCGGCCGCGCCGCTGCTGCTCGAAGATACCGCCTGGCAGGGCGGCTATCGACGTGCCAGCGGCAACAGCGTGTACGGGGGCCGAACGGCGACGTGGATCTATGGCAGCAGCACGCAGTACAACACTATGCAAGCCATCTTCGAGCTGACCGTGCAGCCGGGTGGCATGGCCGAGCTCAGTATCGAGGGTATGGACTCCGAGGGCGCGGCCAAAACGCCGATTCGCATAAGCGTCAACAACACAGAGATTTTTAACGGTCCCAACCCGCTGCCCGACGACGATTTGCCGCTCGACACAGGAACCTGGGCAACCTACACCTGGCGCTTCGACGCGGTGCTTTTGCGTCCTGGGCGCAACGTGATCGGCATCAGCAATCTCGCGCCAGGCGCGTTTAGCCGCCCGCCGTTCTTTATGCTCGATTATGCGCACCTACGATTTTAACAGGACACGATCTTCGGGCTGCATGGCTCAGGACGAAAGAACAAAGACCAAAGGGGCGAAGAACCAGGAGCCAGGAACCAAGCGAACGAACGAAGCATAAAGCAAAATCTTCAACCTGGAACTCGAAACTCGGCGTGGAATGAAGCGACCGAGATTGGAAGCGATCAGGCGGAACGTCGCAGCCGCACCCGCTGCTTCGGCGCTGGTACGGCCTGGGGCAGCAGCGACAGGCGTGGCTCGGCCAGGGATTGAGCGATCGAGAGCGCAGCCATCACATTTTGGACCTGATAATCGGCGGCATCACACGGGCACGGCGCATCGACGATCAGGATTGTAGTCATGCCCAGCGCTTTGGCCGGAGCCAGATTATGCGGCGTATCTTCGAGCAGCACCGCCTCATGACCCGCAAGACCCATCTCATCCAAAACATGCTGGTAGCACGCCGGATCGGGCTTGGCGACGAAATTGAAGTAGCGCAGATCGAAGATGCGCTCGAAATGATGTGCCAGGCGCATCGCGCCAAGCACACGCTCGGCATGTTCGCGCGGCGAGTTGGTAAAGATCACCTTGGGCAGCGGCAGCCGCGCCAGTGCCAGATCTAGCTCGGCATCGAACCGCAGCAACCTGTCGACTTCGATGTCGTGGACAAATCTGAGGTACTCCTCCGTCTCCACGTCGGCATAGTACTGCTGCAAGCCGCGCAGCGTCGTGCCGTAGGTGGTATAAAAGTGATGGCGCAGCCTCGACGCTTCATCTTCAGGCAGGCCAAGCCGCTGCTGCACATACTCGCCGATGCGGCGGTCAATGCTCTGCATCACCCCTGAGGATGCTGGATACAGCGTATTGTCAAGATCGAATAAAATCGCGCGGATGGTCATAGGTAGCTCCTTTGCGCGCGTGGCGTCGATTCCAGAAGAGACAGAAACGGCCCTCCACACTGCGAAGGGCCTGTGGCAGACGACGCCGAGAAAAACAGTGTTGGTAGTATAGCAATTGGTATTCCACAATGTCAATACATAATGTGTTAAAAATGATTTAAAGATCGCTTAACTCCTGGGACCACGCAGCCGCAGAACAGGCACAAACAGAGCCGTGGTAAAATCGGCTGAAACTTCTCGCAGCCAACAACGTACACTACAGAATAAGGAGCACCGATGGAGCCGCAGACCGACGAATTGCGCTGGATCGACGCGGCATTGCTGGGCAGCCACGAGGCGTTTGCACATCTGGTAGATGCATACAAAGCGCCGGTGTACAACATTGCGTATCGGATGCTACGCAACGGGCCGGAGGCCGAGGATGCCGCCCAGGAGATCTTTCTGCGGGCCTACATCAAGCTGGCAACCTACGATCGTAAGCGTAAGTTTTCAACCTGGCTGCTCTCCATCGCCTCCAATTATTGTATCGATGTACTGCGCCGACGGCGTGCCACGCTGGTGGATCTCGATGAAGTTGCGTTCGCGCTGCCGAGTGAAGCCCCCGGCCCGGAGCGCAGTGTAATCAATCGTGAGCAGCGCGAAGCCGTTGCCCGCGCGATCAACCAGCTTCCCGATACCTACCGGTCGATCACGGTGCTGCGCTACTACCACGATCTTTCCTACGAGGAGATCGAGCAGATCACGGGATTGACCGAAGCGACGGTGAAAACACGGTTGTTCCGTGCGCGGCGCCAGCTTGAAGAGCTGCTCGACGCAGAAGGAGCTTTGCCGTGGACTGTCGAAACGCGCACGCGCTGATCGCCCGTGAGCCGCAGCTTCAGCCAGAGGAGCAGCGCGCGCTCACCGAGCATCTGGCGCATTGTCCAGCCTGCCGCGACGACATGGCCGATCCGATGGGGCGTGCCCTGTCCCAAACCACGATCGAGCTAGCGCTGCCGCCGCCCGATTTCACCGCCAAACTGCTCCAGCGCCTACCGCAGGAGTCGCCGCTAGAGATAGCTCGCCGTGAGGCACGCCAGCGTCAGCGCCGCCAGTACATCGCCGGTAGCAGCCTTGCCGCGCTGATCGTCGCCAGCCTGCTGCTTGGCGTCAGCACACAATCGGCATGGGTCGGAACCTCGCTCGGCCTTGCCGCTCAGAGCATCCTCGACATCACCGCCGCGTTCGTGTGGCCGATGATCGTCATCCTCGCCGGTGCCGCGATCGTCGCGTTTTTACTCCAGCGCTCGTTACGTCAACCCAACACCGGCTTCACTCTTGGCGCGGCAGCGCTCGCCTGCGTGCTGGTGCTCGGCACGGGGGCACTGCTCGGCTGGACCGAACAAGCCGATTCCTCATCCGCGCCACAAGCGGCTACCATCGCGACGATCGCGCAGCCGATCCGCGCGACCGGCTCGATCGGCGGCGATGTCGTCTCGCTGTGGGGCGACATCGTCGTCGATGGGCAGGTCGGCGGCAACGTCGTCAGCCTGCTGGGCGATGTCACGCTCACGAGCGGCGCGCGGGTCCAGGGCGATGTCCTGGCCGGCAGCGGGTGGATCATGTCCCAATCAGACCAGATTGCTGGGGTAGAGCGACGTGGCGTGCTTGGGACGAGCATTGCGCTCAGCGGCGCGATCGGCAGCGGCGCCGATCGGCTATCGCCGGGTGTTGTCCGAGGGCTGACCGGGCTGCTGGGTGCGCTGATCACCCTGGCGCTCGCGGGAATCGTCGTGCTGCTGTGGCCGCAGCGCACCCTTCAGACCAGCCGCGTGCTGCCCGATCGGCCCTGGCTGGCGCTTGGGACGGGCCTGCTGATCACCGTGCTGCTGGCGCTGCTGACACTGCCGCTGCTGGCGCTGCTGGCGGTGACAGTTGTTGGCCTCCTGCTGGTGCCGCTGATCTTGCTACTGCTGCATCTGCCCTACATCCAGGGACTGGCAGCGGTCGGGCAGGCGCTCGGCCAGCGGCTAACCGGCGCTGTCACAATCGGCAGCGCGCTGTGGGGCGTCGCGGCGCAGCTTGTAGTCGTGATCGGCATTGGGCTGATCGCGCCCACGGCGGGGCTGATCGTCTTCTACCTGCTGGCGAGCCTGGGCCTCGGCGCGCAGTTGATCGAGCGACGCGGCGGGCTGGCGCTGTAGCGCAGGGGCCTCGCGGCACGCAGGCTGCCGGGCACAGATCGATCAGGAGCATCCGATGCGGGCAGCCGATATAGACGATCTACAACAGCAATTTCGGGCATTCGTCGGTCGGCTCGTCCACGGGCCGACCATCGCCGTGTTATGTCATAGCGACGCGGATGGGATCGCGGCAGGGGCGATCCTCGTCCGCGCGCTGCGCCAGCTTGGGCATACGGTCGCGGTGGAAGTGACGCGCAAGGGTGAGCATGGCTGGTCGGCAAGCGTCCGCGACCGCCTTGACCGCGTGAAGCCGCAGGCGCTGATCGTCGCCGACCTGGGCAGCCGCGACCAGCCGATCCTTGCGGACGTACCCACGCTGCTGATCGACCACCACCGTCCGGCGGGCGTCGCGCCGAACGCAGCGCTGCTGACGGGTTACGGCCACGATCCGACGCCGACAGCGGGCCTGCTGGCCTACTGGTGCGCCTCGGCGGTGACGGACACTGACGCCTGGTGCTGGATCGCCGCGATCAGCATCCTGAGCGACATCGGCGAGCGCGCGCCGTTCGCGCTGCTGGACGATGCCAGGCGGCGCTACAAGGCCACACCGCTGCGCGAGGCAACTACCCTGCTGAACGCGCCCCGCCGCTCCGCCAGCGGCGACACAACTCCGGCGCTCCACCTGCTGCTGACTAGCGACGAGCCGCGCGCGATCATCAGCGGAGCCGCTCCCGAAGTCGAGCGGCTCAAACAGGCTAAGACCGAGGTCAATCGCGCCTTTGCCGAGGCGAAAAAGGCCGCGCCCAGATTCAGCGGCAACGTCGCGGCGATCCGCATCCACACACCATGCCAGGTCCATCCGCTGATCGCGCAGATCTGGCGCACGCGGCTGCCGACGTATATCGTCCTGGGCGTTAATACCGGCTACCTGCCGGGCTACGTCAACTTTAGCGCCCGCGCTCCCAGGGAACTAAACCTGCTAGATTTTCTGCGGCAGCACGCGCCAGCCGATGCGGGCGCTGCCTATGGGCACGGCCACGATCAGGCCAGCGGCGGCATGCTGCGCTACAGCGCGTGGAATGAGTTTATCGACGGCCTGGGGTTCGGGCCGGAAATGCACGTACAATCGCAGGAGAACGGTAGAGATCGAAGGAGCGTCCAAGATTGAACACACAGGCGCGACGCTTTGGATTTGCGGTCAAAGTGCTGGGACAGCCCGGACTTAAAAGCAACGACGCGCGCCGCTGGCAAAACGAGCCGCATCTCAGCGTATCGCTGGACTATCTGCGGCAGATCTTCGCGTATCTCGACAGTCGTAGCATCACGATGTACCGGATGTCGTCGGATATTGCGCCATACGTGACGCATCCCGACATGCCGCAGTTTCACGGCCAGATCAAGCAATGCCGCCGTGAGCTGCGCGAGCTTGGAGCGCTGGCGCGGGCGCAAGGGCTGCGGCTATCGTTTCATCCGTCGCAGTTTGTGGTGCTCAACAGCCCCGACCGGGCGCTGGTGGACAAAAGCATCTGGGATCTGGAAGCGCAGGCCGAAATGCTGGATTGTATGGAACTGGGGCCGGAGGCCGTGCTGGTGATCCATGTCGGCGGCACCTACGGCGATCGTGGGAGCGGCTGCCAGCGGTGGATCGAAACCTACCAGCGCTTGCCGGAGCCGGTGCGTCGACGGCTGGTGCTCGAAAACGACGATATTCGCTACAGCGCCGCCGACGTGCTCTCGATCCACGAGCAGACCGGCGTGCGTCTGGTCTTCGACTACCAGCACCACTGGTGCAACAATCCTGAGAGCCTGGAGCTGCGCCCGACGCTGGAGCGGTTTATCCGATCGTGGCCGGAGGGCGTGCGGCCTAAAATCCACTACTCGTCGCCGCGCACCGAGATGCGCGAGATCAAGCGCAAGAATCGCAAGACCGGCAAAACGGAAACCGTGCTGCAAGAGCCGATCTGGACCGGCCATGCCGATTTTTTGAATCCGTTCGAGCTGATCTCCTTCATGCGCATGGCGGACGATCTGGAGTTCGACGTGATGCTTGAGGCAAAGTCCAAAGATCTGGCGCTGCTGCGGATTCGCCGCGATCTACCGCGCTACGCGCCCGATGTCGCGGCCCGATTCGGACTGGAAGCGCGGCCCAGCGCCGAAGACGAAGAGCGGACAGAGGAGCTGTTGGAGGCGGAGGCGGGCGACGACTAATCGACAAAGGAACAGCAGCATGGCGGACGAACGTACGACGACGATGGCGCAGCTACGCGCTCAGGGCATGGCCTGCACCCGCTGTGACCTGCATCTGACCGGCACGCAGGTGGTGTGGGGCGAGGGCGATCCCTACGCGCAGGTGATGCTGATCGGCCAGGGGCCTGGCGAGCAGGAGGCCAAAGCGGGACGGCCTTTCGTCGGGCCTTCGGGCGAGGTGCTCAACGAGGCGCTGGCGGCGGCGGGCATCGACCGGGCGAAGCTGTGGATTACCAACACGATCAAACACTGGGCTACCTCGCTCAACGAGCGGGGGCGCAAAGTGAACCGCGCGCCCAAAGCGGGCGAAGTCCAGGCATGCCGCATCTGGCTGGACGGCGAGCTGACGATCGTGCAGCCCAAGATCTTAGTCTGCATCGGCGCTCCCTCGGCGCAGGCGGTCATTGACAAAAAATTCAAAATCACCGAGTCGCGGGGCCAATGGTTCACAGGGCCGAACGGCGAAGACGTGATCGCCACGTTCCATCCCTCGTACCTGATTCGGCTGCGGGCCGCCGATCCCGCCGCCTACGATGCCGCCTGGGCGCTGGTGCTGAGCGATTTTCGGGCCGTCGCCGCGCGGGCCAACGAGCACAATATGACGCTGGATTGAGCGCGCTCGATCCTCTCGAATCCGGCGGATATTGGCACACAAATTGCGTGCGAACCACAGATATATCCATTGCTGGGCGCGTAGGAGGAGAGGGAAATGCCGAGGCTAGAGGGACAGCGCTCCAATACGGGTCTGTATGTTGTGTTGCTGCTTGTATTACTACTGGTTGTCTTCGTGCTGATCGAGTACGCCGGTCTGATCAACCTGATCCCGAATTTCGGTGCAGCGTAAGGAGAGCCGGGATGCGCAAAGGAACAGAGCTAGTGGGCAAGCCAGTTGTTGCGTTCGACAGCGGCGAGCAATGTGAAAGCATCAAGGATCTGCTCTTCGATCAAAACAATAATCAACTGCTTGGCTTCCTGGTCGATGAGGGCGGCTGGTTCAGCAGCGCTCGCGTGCTACCGCTGCAAAGTATCCAATCGATCGGGCCGGACGCGGTGATCGTACCCGCGAAGAACGCGGTGGTGAATGCGGTGCAGGTGCCGGAGATTCACCGGATTCTTGAGCGCAACAACGTGCTGCGAGGCACGAGAATCATGACGACCGACGGACGCGATCTCGGCACGATGGTCGATCTCTACTTCGACGAGCAGACCGGCGCGGTCGAGGGCTACGAGGTATCGGGCGGACTCTTCGCCGATGCGTACTCCGGGCGGTCGTTCGTGCCCGCGCCACAGACGCTCAAGATCGGCGAGGATGTGGCGTTCGTGCCGCCTGAAACCGCCGACCTGATGGAGGAGCAGGTGGGAGGCATTCGCGCCGCCGCGCAGAGCGCGGGCGAAACCCTGGAAGACACAACAGCACGTGCCTCAGCCTCGCTGACGAACACCGTGGTCGATCCGGCGGAGCAAAAAGCGTTCGTCGTCGGCAAGAGCGTCGCTCAGGATGTGGCGACACCCGACGGCACACTGCTCGTCGCGCAGGGTCAGTCCGTCACGCCGCTGGCGGCAGAAGAGGCTGAGCGCCAGGGCGTGCTGGATCGGCTGTACCGGGCGGCGGGCGGTCGCCTTACCGCTGGAATCAGCCAGATCGTCCAAGGAGCGGTCGCGAGCACCACGATCGAGCAGGCGCGGGGGCGGCGCGCCCAGCGCGCGGTGCGCACGAATGAGGGGGTGATTATCGCCGCGCCGAGCCAGATCGTCACCGAGGTCGTGATCGATCGGGCGCGCACGTATCACAAAGAGCAGGAGCTATTGGACGCGGTCGGACTCTCCACAGGCGATGCCGCGCAAGCCAGCGCCAGCACCACCGCCACATCAGTCGGCGAGCGCGTCCAGGCGACAGCCCAGCAGACCAGGGCCGAGGCCGGGAATCTGTGGGATCGCGTCAAAGCCTCGGTCAACGACTTCCAGACGCGCACCGAGCAGCAGACGCTCGACCACCGCATCAAAGACGCGCTTGGCCGTCCGGTATCGCGGGTGATCCTCGACCCGCAGGACCGGGTCATCCTCAACGTCGGCGAGCTGATCACGCACCAGGCCATCGACACGGCCCGCCAGGCAGGAGTACTCGACATCTTGCTAAGCTCGGTGTATGATAAAGATCCCGACATCTCGACGGACGAACTGCGAGCGTCAGAGCGGGGTAGCGCCTCGCTGGAAGAACGCGAGCACAACGCTGGGTTGTAACAACACCATCGTATGGTCGACCCTTCCTCTAGGGTCGACCAGATTTCTAACGCAGTAGCCCAAGGATCAAAGGGTGTACCGGCACATCGACGATGCTGTGCCTGTATTCGATCACAGTATTGCTGTCCAACCGGTGGCGTAGCCTACGTCGCGGTCGGCAGCTCTTCGGAGACAACCAACCATGCCCATTCGCAAAGTCCAATCGGAGCAGGTCCAACCACCACGCACGCGCATCTTGATCGTCGACGATCAGCGCGAACTCGCCGATATGTTGTCGAACGTATTGATTGATGAGGGCTACGATGTAACGGTGTGCAGCGATGGCCGCGAGGCGATCCGCTGCATCAAGGATGTGCAGCCCGCAGCGCTGATCCTCGATATTATGATGCCGGAGACGGACGGCTTTGAAGTTTTACGCCAGTTGAGGAGCGATCCCTCAGGACGCCGCCTGCCGGTGGTGCTGATGAGTGCCGCCTGGCGATCCAACGAGAAGCAGCGGCAGATTGGCACGACGATGGACATCGCGCCGACCGTTGTGCTCCCCAAGCCTTTCGAGCTTGCCGAGCTTGACCGTTGCCTGCGTCAGCTTGGCGTCTCGGCGCAACAAGCTGTCTAAGCAAACTTGGCATTCTCCCCCACTCTGAGATATACAGCCCCAGTATCCGCTGCTGTAAAGGGCGCGGGTTGGCGTACCGCTTTACATGCAGCATACATTCTGTTATAGTTGGTCGCAACGACCCCTACATTCTCCCCACGTCCCACCCGACTATCTGGAGCCTGGCGAAGGAGAACGGCCATGAGTATCACAATTCTAGTCTTAGATGATGATGAGGTTATCCGTGGCTTGCTATGCGAAGTGTTGCAAGATGAAGGCTTCCGGGTCGTCGCGGCAGAAACCCTGCCTGAGCTTTTGAAGATTGCGCCCAAGCACGCCGATGCGCTGATCACCGACCTACTCCTGGATTTCGAGGCGGTTGGCATCATCGCCATTGAGCAGGTCCGTAAGATCACGAGGCCCGATCTACCGGCGATTATCTGCACCGCCGCGCTCAAGCAGAGCGAAGATCACAGGGCCGACATTCTGCGGCTGGGCGCTCAACTGCTGCTGAAGCCGTTTACCATCGACGAACTGCTCGATATGGTGGGCCGCGCGATCAAGCCAGCGGTTTCCAAGCAGCCGCTATTGCCACTGCACCTGCAAACGGTCTGTGCCTAGGCCGAGGGAGCACCAAGAACCAAAAACAAGGGAGCCGGGTGCCAGGCGGGTGCCATGCCCAGAGGGCACCCGTCTGGCACCCGCCTGGCACCTGGCATGGGCGCCCAGCGCACAACGGAACCAAGAGCAGAGAACAACAGACGTGTTGAACTTGAAACTCCTGATTCCTGACCCTGATCCCTGGTCTTGGAACTCGCAACTAGGCCCGGCGCAGCACCCGTCTTGCCAAACGCCGATCTTCTTCTTGCACCGCACCGACGATCAGCAGTAGGCCCCACAAGATCAGCGGGCCAAGCAGGATGCTCAGCAGAACATGCATCTGCCCCGCCACCAGCATACCGACCGCCATCCCAACGGCGGCTAGCGCGGGACGCCAGGCCAGACGCCAGACCGCTGGCGGCTCGATCTCGGTGCGGAGCACCCACCACAGCGGAACAAACAGCACAATCTCCGAGAGCATCGTCGCGAGCGCTGCCGCCTGCACCCCGTAGCCTGGAACAAAGGCCAGATTGAAGCCGAGGTTGAACACGGCGGCAGCGCCGAACGACACGGTGATGGTGCGGGGACGATCCAGCGCGATCAGCACGTACTGCGTCACGCCGTTGACATAGCTCAGGGGCAGATACCAGATCAAGATCGCCAGCGCTGGCGCGCCCAGCGCCACGTACTCCGCGCCATAGATCGCGATCAGCCAGGGCGCCAGCACCGTCACGCCAGTCGCGATCGGCAGCGCCAGCAGCAGCAGCAGGCGCACCAGATAGGTGTAGGCGCGCTGGAGCGCCGCCCGATCGGTGGCGGCCTGCCGCGCAAACAGCGGAAAGACCGCGTTGATCACGATCGGCGGCAAGATCTGCGTCAGCGTGATGTACTTGTAGGCGGCATCGTAGGCCGCCAGCTCCACCGCCCGCGACGCCTTGATGATCGCCACGTCGAAGCGGAAGAAGACCGCCAGCAGCAGGCTATTCAGCATCAGCGGCCAGCCAGCGCGCAGCATCGTGCCAGCCAGCGCGCGGTCGAAGCGCACCCGGGGCACGCCCCAGTTGCGCAGCAGCAGCACCCCGAACAGCACAGCGCTGGCAATCGTCGCCGCGAGCGCCGCCCAGGCCACACCAAGCACGCCCCAGCCCAGCACCAGCGCCCCGATCTTGAGCAGCGTGCTCACGATATTGGTCAGCAGATTCACTACGGCGGACACGATCGGTCGCTCCGTCGCCATGAACAGCGCCGAAACCGCCGCGCTGAACGCGCCCGGCAGCACGGTGCAGGCCAGGATCAGCATCAGCAACAGGCCCTCGCGATCGAAGCCGTACTCGATCAGCCCCGCCGCCTGCAAGCCGTTGTAGCTCAGCACGATCAGCACGCTGGCGGGAATGACCACCGCCGCCAGCACGAATCGGATCAGCAGCGCCGTGCCAAAGGTCTGCTCGATCGCCGTGGAGCTGCGCGCCACCTCGCGGGTCAGGTAGATATTTAGGCCCCACTCAGCGATCGTCGCCAGCAGCATCGTCGTCACGAAGGCGGCAAACACAAAATCGGCGATTGCCGTCGGCAGCAGCATACGGTAGAGCACCAGGCCAAAGCCAAAGTTGATCGCCTGGTTGATCAACTGGATCGCAAACGGCACGGCGCTATTGCGCAGCAGCCGCACGGCATAATCCTGGCTTGGCGTCTGCCGCCTTCGCCTCGAAAGCAGCACAGCCAGCGGCACGGCCAGCGCCAGCAGCACCAGCCCGGCGACAAAAACTGCGATTGCCACGGCCAGCTTCGGCGAGATCGGGCCGGTCGCGGTCACAGGCTACGCTCCAAGGTATTGTCCAATCAACAATTGCAGGCGCTCGCGAGTCTCCGCCGGGATCAGATGCGCGGGAGTCATGATCGCGTTTTGCAGCGCGCTGCCGCACTTGCAGCCGGGCGCGTCGGCCAGCAGCGGAATCAGCGCGGCAACTACTGCCTGAGCGTTTCTGACATTCTGCTGCAACACCTGCACGACCGCATCGACGGTGACGCTGTCGTGGTGCGGATGCCAGCAATCATAGTCGGTGACGAGCGCCAGCGTGGCGTAGCACAGCTCGGCCTCGCGGGCCAGCTTGGCCTCCGGCAGCGCCGTCATGCCGATCAGATCGAAGCCGTTGCGCCGGTGCAGCTCTGACTCTGCCAGCGTCGAGAACTGCGGACCCTCCATCACACACAGCGTGGCGCGCTCCTCGACCGCCTGCTGCGTCTCGCGGATCGCCTCACACAGCGCCTCGCGCAGCTCAGGACAGAACGGCTGGTCGAAGGTGACATGCGCGACGACGCCCGCGCCAAAAAAGGTGAATGGGCGCACGCCTTTGGTGCGATCGACGAGCTGATCGGGGACGACCATGCGGCCCGGCGGCAGCTTTTCGCGCAGGCTGCCTACGGCGCTGACCGAGATCAGCCGCTGCACGCCCAGCTCCTTGAAGGCATAGATATTCGCACGGCTCGGCACCTCGGTGGGCAGCAGGCGATGGCCGCGCCCATGCCGGGGCAAGAACGCCAGGCGCTGACCGGCCAGCGTGCCCAGCACAAACCGGTCGCTGGGCGAGCCGAAGGGCGTCGTCAGCTCAAGCTCTTCGCGGTCGGTCAGGCCCGGCATATCGTACAGCCCGCTCCCGCCGATCACGCCAATCGTCGCGTGTGCCATGTACTCCTCCTGTAACATCTGCCTGCTCTGGTAGGCGATCAGAGCGCAGTATAGCATGGCTCAGGGAGTACTCACACGCCCACAAAAAAAGATACTCATAGCATCGTACTGCGGTCCTGGCACGCTTTATGCCATATATCCTGGCAGCGATACGTCGCAACAACGATGTCAGTCAATCTCACACTAAGGGAGGCGTTACATGGGCGGGATTATCTTCTGGCTGATCTTCGGTGGTCTGGTTGGATGGATTGCCAGCAAGATCATGGGCACCGATGCACAACAGGGCGTCTTACTGAACATCATCGTCGGCATCGTCGGCGCGTTTATCGGCGGCTTCCTCTGGGGAATGATTTCAGGCGATCCCGAACCCTATGGCTTCTGGGACATCGGTAGCTGGATCACGGCGATCATCGGCGCATGTATCCTGCTCTTCCTGGTTGGCATGGTGACAGGTCGACGGCGAGTCTAGTTTCGCACCCCCTTGGCAGAAAGCGTGGCACGCTCTCTGCTTTAGACGATAGCAACCTGTGAGTGGGATGTTCCCACTCCTAGCGCAGAACCTAAGGGAGGAATTATCATGGGACTCATTATTTGGCTTATCATCGGCGGTATCGTCGGCTGGCTGGCTAGCATCATTATGCGCACGGACGCCCAGCAGGGCATTATCCTGAACATCATCGTCGGCATCATCGGCGCGCTCCTGGGCGGGTGGCTGTTTAGCGCACTGCTCGGTCAGCCATCCATTAACCAGGACCCGCTCGATCTCGGCGCAATCCTGGTTTCGCTGCTCGGCGCGATCGTGCTACTCGGCATCGTCAACCTGTTCCGACGCGGCACCGTGCGCTAAGAACGACACACATCGATTACGCTTCAAGGCAGCGCTCCTCATCTGAGGGGCGCTGCTTTGTTTTGTCTGCGCGCAGTATGCTACAATTTCCAGTTGCAACAGGGGCCTGCGATCGTTGATCAGCGCCAAGCTGGAAGCAGCGCCCGACGTGATCGCGACTGAGCGCCGATGGACAACAAACGCCAACTCGATCTTCTGCAATCTCTGGGGCAATCGCTCTTAGCGCCGCTGCCCCTGCCGCAACGGCTGACACAGGTGTTGGAGCAGCTTCAGGCGGCGCTGCCCTTCGAGGTGGCGCGCGTGATCGTGCTGGACGCTGCCACGCCCTGGAGCCTGGTGTTTCCGCCTCATGTTCAGGCCGCGGCGCAGAGCGGCGCTGATCGCTGGTCGAAGGCGCTTACCGCCGAGCTGATCCATACGCGCCAGCCGCTCCAGCGGCAGATCGATCGGCAGCGGCACTACCTGGGCTGGCCGATCGAGTGGCAGGGCTGCCTGTATGGCGCGCTGGAACTACACCTGACGCCACAGTACACGCTCTCGCTGGACGTGCTGCATATCGTCCAGGCGCTGCTGCCGCTGTTTGCCGTGGCGCTGAGCCAGTCGCAGGCGGCGAACGGTCAGGCTGTGCTCTCAACCGCCGACCAGCAGCGGCTCGACGGCATCGCAGCGCAGATCCAGGCTCCGATTCTGCTCCAGCCGCTGCTGGCGGAGCTGCTGCAATGGGCGGTCGAGCAGACGACCGCGACGAACGGCTCGATCCATCTGGCCGAGGCCAACGGTCATGGGCTGCATCTGCTGACCTTCGAGCTACCCCAGGCGGGTGCGTCCCTCTCGACGGCGCTGGTGCCGAGCACACGCGCGCACGATCTGGCAAAAATCGCGCTGGCGAATGGTCGCGCGATGATCCGGCAGATCGATGGGCTGACCCATTTTGCCGCGCCGATCGTCTATGACGGGCAACTGCTGGGAGCGATCACGCTTGAGGGAGCGCTGCTGCAACCGCAAGCGCTGCTGTTCGTGCAGCGTCTAGCGGAGCTGGCCGCTCCTGCGGTGCTCCGCGCGCAGGTTTATCAGCAGCTCGCCGACGCCCGCACGCATCTGCAACAGGTCTTCGACGAGCTGCCGACCGGCCTCGCACTGACCGACGGCAGCGGCACACTGCTGCGCGCCAATCCATCCTGGTGGCGCTTGTGGGCGATCGACGCGGCGATCGTCGACGAGATCAAGCTGATCCCGTGGGATATTCTGCCGCGAATCCTGGCGCGGCTGCCCGATCCGCTGGCGTTTTCCGATCTGTTCACCAAGCCGATCACGACGCCCAGCGAGGCGTTTGTGGTGCTGCAAAATCCCTGGCAAGAGCTGCGGCTGCTGCTGATGCCCGTGCGCGACACGATGGGCGTGCAGGCCGGGTTCCTGCTGGCGGTCAACGATGTCACCCGCGAGCGCGAGGTCGATCGGCTGAAATCGGAGTTTGTCTCGGTGGTGTCGCACGAGCTGCGCACGCCGCTGACCTCGATCCTGGGCTATACCGAGCTGCTGCTGGCGCGGGAGTTTGGGGCCGCCGAGCGCCGCGAGTTTATTCAGACCGTCCATAAAGAGGCCGATCATCTGGCGAATCTGGTCGAGGATCTGCTCAACGTGTCGCGGCTGGACGCGGGCAAGATCAAGCTTGAGCGCTGGGTGATGGCGCTGCCGAAGCTGGTGCGCGAGCTGGTGGCGCAGCTCAACGCCGAGCTGGATGTCGAGCGGCATCGCCTGCTGCTGGACGTGCCGGAGAGTCTGCCGCCGATCTACGCCGACCGCGACCGGGTGCGTCAGATTCTCAGCAACCTGCTGTCGAACGCGATCAAGTACTCGCCTGAGGGCGGCGAGGTCGTGCTGCACGCCGAGGTATTGCACCGGCCACCGGCCTCAGCGCCGCCGCTGTCGCCTGAGCCGGCCATGCTGATCAGTGTGCGCGACCAGGGCATCGGTATTCCTGAGCACGAGCTGTCGCGGATCTTCGAGCGCTTCTACCGTGTGGATAACTCGAACACGCGGCGGATCGGCGGCACCGGTCTTGGCCTCGCCATTACCCGCGCGCTGGTCGAGCTTCACGGCGGGCGGATCTGGGTCGAGAGCACGCCCGGCCAGGGCAGCACGTTTTATGTCACGCTGCCGCTGGCGACCGAGATGCTCCGCACGCGCCAGCGATAGCGGAGCTAGGGGAACAAGGGAACAAGAGAGCAAGGGAGCAAGGGAACAGCGGGGCGGGGGCGATGCCCGGAGGACACCCGGCGCGGGTATTCCCCACGCTTTCCTTCCCCTCTCCGATCGGAATGGGAGCGGGGTGCTGAGCGCAGCGAAGCGGGGTGAGGGCCTTGGAACGTGAAACTTGAAACTTGGAACCTGAAACTCCCCGCCCCTAAAGACCCTGCCCGTCGAGCCATGCCAGAATCGTATCGGCGACCGGCTGCCAGCCGGGATCGAGCATCATGTCGTGGGCCGTGTTGGGAAAGATCGTAGCGCTCGTGCCATACGCTCGCGCCGTCGCCTCTACCTCGTAGGGATAGAAGATCGTGTCTTCAGCGCCGCCCAGCACCAGCATCGGGACCGGCACCCGATCGGGCTTCGGCAGATTGAACACGACCATATCCAGAAACGCGCGATACGACTCGTCTTGCAAACGCTGCCAGTACCACGTGACCTGATCTCTGGGCATCGTCGCAGAGAAAAAGTGCTCGTGCGCCAGCTCCGGCGTCTCGACCAGCGGGTACAGTCTGAGCGTCAGGTTGGCTTTGAGAAACTGCCTTGGATGCCGCCGCGCGATCCGCAGCGTCGTCGCGAGCGCACCTGAGGCCGGGACCGAGGCGAGCAGGACGCCTGCCGCCGCCGGGTAGCGCTCCAGATACTTCTGGACCACCAGCCCGCCCATCGAGTGGCCGATCAGTACCGGCGCGGGCGTGAGCGCGGCTGCCACGCTGACAACATCCTCCACGTAATCATCGATTCGCGTCCAGCGCAGCCGCTCGCGGCCATCGCTAGGCCCGTGCCCGCGCAGACTCAGGGCGTACACCGGAAAGCCCGCGCGCGTGAAGTAGGGGATGAAATGCTCCTGCCAGCACCAGGCGGCATGCCACGCGCCATGCACGAAGACGAGCGGCGTCGAGCGGGTGATAGCGGATAGCTCCGGGTTGATCACTTCAAGCTGCATATGTGTGCCTGTCGTTTATGTATCGACGTTTGTTTGACCATGATCTCGCTCCGCTCGTAGTGCTGCTAGTATAACCCAGGCGGTACGATACTGTACAACCCCACACCCGCGCAACTCGTCTTAAGCCGCGTGCGCTGCCCCGACCTTTTTGTTATCATTAGGCATCTTTGCACATCCTATGGAGCCGGATATGGCAGTTGTTTCGGGGAGCCAGCTTAGCAAATACTACGGCGCTGATCAGATCTTCAGCGGCGTTAACTTTTCGGTCAATCGCGGCGATAAGATCGCGCTCGTCGGCACCAACGGCGCGGGCAAGACCACGCTGCTCAAAATCATCGCCGGGATCGAAGAATCGACCGCCGGATCGATCAGCCTGGCGCGCGGCACGCTCGTAAGCTACCTGGCGCAGGAGGCGCACTTCAGCGGCGATCGGACGCTGATGCAGGAGGCGCACCAGGCGTTCGCGCATCTGCACCAGATGGAGGCCGAGATCCGCCAGCTTGAGACGCTGATCGCCGATACCGAGCATCCCGAATGGGAGTCGCGCATGGAGCGCTACGGCGACCTGATGGCACGCTTCGAGCATGGCGGCGGCTACGATACCGAGCGGATGATCGAGCGCACGCTGGAGGGCCTGAGCTTCACCAGAGCGCAGTACGATCAGCCGATCCGCGAGTTCAGCGGCGGTCAGAAAACCCGCGCGGCGCTGGCGATCACGCTGCTGCAAGACCCGGACCTGCTGCTGCTCGACGAGCCGACCAACCATCTCGATCTGCACGCCCTGCAATGGCTGGAAGAGTTTTTGCGCACCTGGCCGGGCACACTGATCGTGATCTCGCACGATCGCTACTTCCTCGACAAAGTGACCACGCGCACCTTCGAGATGGCCTGGCGCAAGCTCACCGACTGGCCCGGCAACTACAGCAAGTACCTGCTGCTCAAAGCCGAGCGCGACGAGCGCATGCAGAAAGAGTACGATGCGCAGCAGGCGTTCATCGCCAAGGAAGAGGAGTTTATCCGTCGCCATATCGCCGGGCAGCGCACCAAAGAGGCGCAGGGCCGTCGCAAGCGGCTTGAGCGCTTCAAGCACGGCTACCAGGGCGCGGGCGGCCAATGGATCGACGAGCGCATCGACGCGCCCAAGAGCCAGAAGCAGCTCAAGCTGAACCTGAGCACCGACATGCGCTCAGGTCTGATCGTGCTCAACACCAGCGACGGCCTGACCGTGGGCTACAAAACGCCGCAGGGCGACAAGCCGCTGGTACGCACGCCCGCACTTGAGCTGTATCGCGGCCAGTGCGTCGCGCTGATGGGCGCGAACGGATCGGGCAAGACCACGCTGCTGCGGACGATCGTCGGGGAGCTGCCGCCGCTGAGCGGGCGCGTCTCGTCTGGCGTGGGCGTGTCGGTGGGCTACTACGCGCAGACGCACGACGAGCTTAACCTAGACAACACCGTGCTCGAAGAAGTGCATCGGGTCAAGCCGCTGGAAAAAACCGAGCGCATTCGGACGCTGCTTGGACGCTTCTTGTTCTCCGCCGACGATGTCTTCAAGCGCGTCGGCGATCTGTCGGGCGGCGAGCGCAGCCGTGTGGCGCTGGCGCAACTGACGCTCAAAGAGCCGAACCTGCTGATCCTCGACGAGCCGACCAACCACCTCGACATCGCAGCGCGCGAGGCGCTGGAAGGCGTGCTGCTGGATTTTCCAGGCACGATCCTGTTCGTCTCCCACGATCGCTACTTCATCGACGCCCTGGCGGACACGATCTGGATGGTCGAGAGCGGCACGGTCACGACGTTCGAGGGCGACTACACCGACTACGCCGCGCACGTGACGCAGCTAGAGCTAGAGCGCAAGAAGGCGATCGATCCGAAGGCCGATAGCGTCCCTGCCAGCGCGCCGCCCGCGCGCAGCGCCGCCTCGGATGGGCAGAGCGGCAAGGACAAGCCGACGACGGGCCTCTCAGGCCGCGATCATCGCGAGCAGGAGCGGCAGCAGCGCGAGCGCCAGAAGCGGATCAACGCGGTCGAGCGGCATGTCGCCGATCTCGAACGCAAGCTGCATGTGCTGCAATCGGCGATCGAGAGCGCCACCGCCGAGCGCAAGCTCGACGACATCGCCCGCCTGGGCGAGGAGTACGTCGCGCTTGAGCAGGAGCTACAGGCGCAGTACGATCTGTGGGCGGAGCTGGCGGGGTGAGGCCTGAACTCGAAACTCGAAACCTTGAACTCGAACCTACGATTATGACTCGACAATTCCTACATCTCTACCTGATCGGCCTGACCGGCAACATCGGCTGCGGGAAAAGCACAGTCGTCGGGATGCTCGCGGCGCGCGGCGCGCAGATCATCGACGCGGATGCCGTCACGCGACAGGTGATGGAGGTCGGGCAGCCAGCCTACCGGCAGATCGTCGAGGTCTTCGGGCCGGGTATCCTCCAGATGCCGGGCGGCCCGATCGACCGGCCTGCGCTGGGCCGCGTGGTCTTCGGCGATCCGGCGGCGCTCACCACCCTTGAGCGCATCGTCCATCCCGCCACGCGCGCGGCAATTCTGGCCTGGCTCCACCAGCGCGATGCCGCCGCGCAGCAGCGCCAGCGCCGCGAGATCGCGGTCGTGGATGCGATCAAGCTGATCGAGGCGGGCTATCCCGCGTTCTGCGATGCCGTGTGGGTGGTCATCTGCGACGAGCAGGAGCAGATCCGGCGGCTGGTAGCACTGCGCGGCATGAGCGAGGCCGACGCGCGACAGCGGATCGCGGCGCAGCCGCCGCAGCATGAGAAAGTTGCCGTCGCCGATGTCGTGATTGACAACAGCGGCGCGCTTGCGCAGACCGAGCGGCAGGTCGATGCGGCCTTGAGCGCAATTCAAGGGGCGGGCTTCGGGGGTGAAGATCGGCCGTTTACCGGCTAGCTCGTCAGCGCGTGCTGCCACAGATCGTTGAGCTGGCGCAGCACATCATCGAGCAGCGGCGGATTTTGCGCGCCGTCATACGTCGTGATCGTCTTGGAGTTCGCGCTGATCGTGTAGGCATAGGCATCGGGCGTCTGCGCGCCGTACGTCTCCTGCAACTGCTGCCAGCCCTCGGCCTGCACCGCCGCTTTCAGCGTATCGATCTGCGCCGCTGTCGCCCGCGCCTCTTTGAGCGGCTGTCCGCCGATGTCGCCGTCGATCAGCCGCAGCAGGCCATCGCTCTGCACCACCAGCGTCTCGGTGCTGCCCTGGATGCCACCTGAGCGGGTCAGCACCGCGAGCGGCAAGGCCCCTTCGTCGGCAGTGCCCGGCGTAGCGGGAGCGCCTGGCTGACTCCCACCCTGCGCCTGCTGATCGGCTGGGGCCGGGGTAGCGGACTGGCCGCCATTGGACGCCGCGCCGCTGCCGCAGGCCGCCAGCAGCAGGAGCAGCCCCGCCAGCATACTCATCCTTAATCCTCGAACCATCGTTAGCCATTCCACGATCCGTAGGGGCGTATTGCAACACGCCCCTACGGAATCAATACATCGACAAATTGCCGTGCGAGCAGCGACAGCCTATCCGCCAGCCACCTGCGTCACGCTGTTGATCGCGGGCAGGAAGAAGTTGGGGATCAGGCCCATCACAAAGACGATGATCGCCGAAAGCACCAGCGAGAAGTTGATCCCAGCCGGAACACTGATCCGCCGGTCGTCGGTCGGCTCGTTGATGAAGATCGCCTTGAGCATGCGCAGGTAGTAGTACAGGCTGATAATCGTGTTGAGCACCGCGACCACTACCAGCCAGATCGCGCCGCTTTCCCAGCCCGCCTGGAAGACCAGGAACTTGGCCCAGAAGCCGCTCAGCGGCGGAATACCGGCCAGCGACAGCACAAAGATCACCAGCAGCACCGCCAGGCCCAGATTGCGCTTGTACAGCCCGTTCAGATCGCTCATCTGATCGCCGCCGACCACGCGGCTGACCGCCGCCAGCGCGCCGAACGCGCCCAGGTTGGTGAAGGTGTAGGCCACCAGATAGAAGATCAGCGACGGCACGCCAAACTGCGAGAACTGGCCCGTGGTGCCACCGGGCGCATACGCCGCGATCAGGCCGAGCAGCAGGAAGCCCGCGTGTGCGATCGACGAGTAGGCCAGCAGGCGCTTTGCATTGGTCTGCGTGATCGCCGCCAGATTGCCGTAGGTCATCGTCAGGAAGGCGATGAACGCCAGGATGCTGGCCCAGCCGCCAAAGCCGCTTGTCACCGCCGCCGTGCCCGCCAGCGGACCAAAGCCGTTGACCAGCACGCGATACAGCAGCACAAAGCCCGCCGCCTTCGATGCCGTCGACAGGAAGGCCGTGACCGGCGTCGGCGCGCCCTGGTACACGTCGGGCGACCACGAGTGGAACGGCACCACCGCGACCTTATAGCCCAGGCCGGCGATGATAAAGATCAGCGCCAGATAGAGCAGATTCGAGTTGCTGCCCGCCTGCGCGATCACCTGCGTGATCGCGCTGAAGGTCGTCGGACTCTCGATCTTATTGTAGGCCGCGTAGCCGTACCACAGCGACAGGCCGTACAGCAGAATACCCGACGATAGCGCGCCGAAGATGTAATACTTGATCCCGGCCTCTGACGAGCGCAGATCGCCTTTGAAGTAGCCCGCCATGATATACAGCGACACCGAGGCCAGCTCCAGCGCCAGATACGCGCTGATCATCTCGCCCGCGCCCGCCATCAGGTTCATGCCGATCGTCGAGAAGAGCAGCAGGCCATAGAACTCTGCGGGATTGGCGCTTGAGGCATAATCCCTGGTCAGCAGCGCCGTGATCAGCGCCGCCGAGATAAAGAGCAGCCGCGACAGCATCGTCAGGTTATCGACCACGAACGCGCCGTTGAGCAGCACATTGCCCGGCTGACCGCCGGGACCCGCCGTGGACTCGGTGACGCTCTGCAAGTTGCGGAAGACATTGGCGAAGAAACCGGCGATACCGCCCGCTCCTGTATCGACCGCCGACGGATCGATGAAGCGGTTGACGATATAGCCACCCTGCAACACCACTAGCACCAGCACCAGGCCCAGGCCCATCGCCGTCGTCGAGGCGGCATCGGCAAAGCGCTGCTCCTCGGAAGCATCGCCGCTGAAGAGATCGCCGACGACGACCATGATCGCCAGCAGCGCCAGCATCAGCTCCGGCAGGATCTTCAGCACATCTGGAAAAAAGCTAAACTGCATTATCGTTGACCTTCCTGTGCTTCCAAGCTAGGATTATCGCCCAGGAGCGGATTACCGACGACGCTCAGCGTTTGGCGCGCTGTTTCCAGCCGCTGCACCACCGGCGTCACGCTGCTGTTGACGATCGGATGCATCAGATCCGGGAACAGGCCCAGCACGAGCACCAGCGTCGCCAGGATCGCCCCGCTGGTATACTCCTGCCAGGTCAGCTTGGGCAGGCGGCGGAATTCGGGATTGCGGATCTCGCCGAAGAAGACCTGACGCACGACGCGCAGGATATACGCCGCCGTGATCGGGATCGCGATCCCGGCCAGCACCGCCACCAGCGGGAAGCGCGCCCACACGCCCAGGAAGATATTGAACTCGGCGAAGAAGCCCGCCGTGCCCGGCATGCCCATCGAGCTAAAGCCGCCGATGATGAACATCAGCGCGGCGAACGGGAAGACCTGCGCCAGGCCGCCCAGCTCCGGCAACTGCCGCGTGTGCGTGCGGTCGTAGACCATCCGCCCCACAACCGCGAAGAAAAGCGCGGTCATCACGCCGTGCGCGAACATCTGCAAGACCGCGCCGTTGATGCTGATCTGGTTCAGCGCCGCGAGGCCCATCACCACCAGGCCCATGTGCGACACCGACGAGTAGCCGATCACATACTTGAAGTCGCGCTGCGCCATCGCGATATACGCGCCATAGACCACGTTCAGCAGCGTCAGCGTGATGATCACCGGCGCCCAGATCTGCGCGCCTTCGGGCATCAGCCAGATCGCCGCGCGCAGACAGCCGTACGCGCCCAGCTTCATCAGCACGCCCGCGTGCAGCATCGACACGGCGGTCGGGGCGGCAACGTGGCCTGTGGGCGACCACGTGTGGAACGGGAACATACCCGCCAGCACCGCGAAGCCCACGAACATCGGCATAAAGAACGCGAACTGGAAGCCCGTCGAGAAGCCCGGACGGATATTCGCCAGCTCGACCATATTGAACGTGCGCAGCCCTGAGCCGAAGTAGATCGCCAGCATGCCGATGATACAAAACGCCGATCCGATCATCAGATAGAGCGTCAGCTTCATCGCGCCGTACTCTTTGCGCGTCGAGCCCCACACGCCGATCAGCAGGTACATCGGCAGCACGGCCAGCTCGTAGAACACAAAGAACAGGAACAGATCGAGCGACATGAAGACGCCATAGACACCGACGACCAGCAGCAGCAGCAGGACGAAATATTCTTTGACCCGGTTCTCGATATTCCACGAGATCAGCGAGCCGGTGAAGATCACAAAGCCGTTGAGGATCAGCATCGCCAGGCTGATGCCGTCCGCACCGACGAAGTAGGCTATGCCCAGGCTCGGCACCCAGTTCAGATACTCAACGAACTGGAACGTCGGACCGGCAGGATCGTAGGCGAAATAGACCAGCAGCGAAACGACCAGCGAGAGAAACGAGCAGATTGCCGCAGTCCAGCGGATCGCGTTCTTGGCGCTACCCGGCAGCACCGCGATAATCACCGCGCCGACCAGCATCACCAGCCAGATGAAGCTGAGGTACGGCACTCCTTGCGGCAGCGGAAACAAGGGAAAGATATTCATGCGTTAGGCTCCAGCAAAGAAGCGCACGACAGCCAGCGCCGTCTGATTGGCGATGCTCATCAGCGGCAGCGGGTACACGCCAAAGACGATCAGCAGGGCCAGCAGCGGCAGCAGGACGCTCCACTCACGCAGATTGATGTCGGGCAGCGCGCGCAGCCGCTCGTTGACCGGCCCCGAAAAGATACGCTGGTACATCAGCAGCAGCGCCAGCGCCGAGATCACCAGGCCGATCATCGAGACGATCGTCAGCGCGGGCAGCGTCGGCCACGTGCCACGGAAGATAAAGAACTCGCCCACAAAACCGGCCATACCGGGCAGCCCCAGGTTGGCGAACATCGCGATGCCCATCAGACCCGCGAAGAGCGGCACGACCATCCGCAGGCCGCCGAACGCGGTCAGCTCATACGTGCCGGTGCGCTCGGCCAGGATGCCCGCCAGGAAGAATAGCGCGCCCGTCGAGAGGCCATGCGCGAACATCTGCATCACCGCGCCGTTGAGCGCAATCGCGCGGCTATTGAGATCGCCGGCAGCGCCCGCAGCGCCCGCAGCGGCAATCGCCAGCATGACGTAGCCCATGTGGTTGATCGACAGATACGAGATCACGCGCTTCAGATCGTTGAGCTTGCGCTCGCGGCGCTCTGGATTGCGCGCGATGTTGTAGGCGACCCACGCGCCGACGATAATGCTCATGAAGGCGAAGAAGCCCAGCACCGGCGCGGCCTGCTGCATCTGCGTCGGGAAGATCGGCAGCATCAGCCGCAGCATCGCGAACGCGCCCATCTTGGTCAGCACGCCCGCGATCAGCATCGACGCGGAGGTCGGAGCCTCGCTATAGGCGTCGGGCAGCCACGTATGGAACGGCCAGACCGCCAGCTTGACCGCCAGCGCGACGAAGACGCCCAGGAAGAGCGCGCCCATGTAGAAGCCGGGCGAGCCACCCAGGATATTGACCACGCCCAGGCGCTGCATGAAGCCGAAGACCAGATCCGAGAGGTTGCCCTGCACGCCCTGCACCGGCAAGCCCTGCGACAGGCGCGTCAACTGCACGATGTCGAACGTTCCGGCGGCCAGATAGAAGAACTCGAAGGCCAGCAGCATCGTCACCGAGCCCGCCATCGTATAGACAAAGAACTTGAACGCGGCATAGCGCCGGTTCTCGCGGCCCCACGTGCTGATCAAGAAGAAGCCGGGGATCAGCGAGACTTCCCAGAAGATGAAGAACAGGAAGAAGTTGAGCGACAGAAAAACGCCCAGCATCGCCGTCTCCATCAGCAGGATCAGCGCGAAGAAATAGGCCGGACGCTCCCGCAGATTGAACGAGGCCAGAATACCCAGCGGCGTCATCAGCGTTGTCAGCAGCACCAGCGGCAGCGAAATACCGTCGAGGCCGAGCGTGTAGGTCACGCCGAGCACGCTGATCCACGGCAGGCTTTCGGCATAGTCGTAGACCTGCTGGAGTCCGTTATCCACGGTGCGGCCCTGGTAGGTCGCCGCCAGATAGATCGCGATGCCGAGCGGAGCCAGGCTAAGCAAGAAGGTGCCCCACTTCGCCCAGGGGGCACCCGCCCGCCCATCGCGTCCCTCAGGCGTGATCGCCGCCAGCACCGCGCCGAGCAGCGGCAGGAAGATCAGCAGGCTCAGCCAGGGAACGCCACCGCGAAAATTGAGATAGTTAATGGACTGTTCCATGTTGCTCCATTAGCGAGAACCGAGAACTGAGAACCAGCGTAGCAAACAACTTTTTGGTTCTGGGTTCTTGGTTCTTAGAATGCATACAAATAGATCACCGCCAGCATCACCACGCCGGCGAAGATCAGCACGCCGTAATCCTGAATCTTGCCGGTGATCGTCTGGCGCAGCCCATCGCCGGTGTACGTCGTCGCGTCCGCCAGCGTATCAGCGCCCTGGTTCAGCACAAAGTCATCGAGGATGAAGTTGATCTTCGCCAGCAGCAGCGAGCCGAAGCCAACGCCGTTGACCGTGCCGTCGACCACGTTCTGGTCGAAGAAGCCGAGGCCGCGACCGAGCCAGTTGGTAAAGCGGCCAATCGTCGCTCCATACAGCTCGTCGAAGTAGAACTTGCGGTTGAGCAGACGGAACAGGCCCGGCGCTCGCGCCTCAAGCGGATCGAGATCGGTCGAGCGGGCGAACGCGCCCCGGTAGAGCGCCCAGCCCAGGAAGATCCCAAGGAACGCAAGGCCAGTCGCAATGGCGGCAGTGGTGATGTTGAACGCGGCAGCCTCCTGCCCCAGGTAGTGCGAGAGCCAGTGCCCACCGCCGGTAACTTCGGCAAACGGCCAGTTGGCGTAGCCCGCGCCAAAGGCGAAGATCGCCAGGATCAGCAGCGGCAGCGTCATCGACCAGGGCGACTCGTGTGGCTCGTGTGCCTCGTGGTGTCCGTGCGCGCCGTGCTCGTGCGTGTCGTAGGTCTTGGCGGTGACGCCATGCGCCGCGCCTGCCACCTCCGGCGACCGCGACGGATGATGCGCCGGACTCTCGACCGGCACCGGCTCGCTGTGCTCCTGCGCATCGACGGGACGCGGCTGGAAGCCACGGAACGGGCCATAGAAGACCACCATGATCTGCCGCGTCATGTAGAACGCCGTCAGGAACGCCGCTACCGTCAGCAGCGCGTACACTGTTGTGCCGACCGTGCCGCCAGCATTGAACGCATCCGCCAGGATCTCATCCTTCGAGAAGAAGCCGGAGAAGAGCGGCACGCCCGACAGTGCCAGATAGCCGATCATGTACGTAATCCAGGTGACACGCATAAAGCGCGACAGGCCGCCCATGTTGCGAATGTCCTGCGCCTTGTCGGGATCATGCCCGACCGCCGCCTCCATGCCGTGAATCACCGAGCCGGAGCCGAGAAAGAGCAGCGCCTTGAAGAAGGCGTGCGTCAGCAGGTGGAACAGGCCCGCCACCCAGCCGCCGACGCCGAGCGCCGCGACCATGAAGCCAAGCTGCGAGAGCGTCGAGTACGCCAGAATACGCTTGATGTCGAACTGGCCGACCGCGATCAGCGCCGCGAAGATCGCGGTAAACGCGCCGACCAGCGCGACCACCGCCAGCGCTGTCTCGCTCGCAAGAAAGATTGGATAGGTGCGCGCAACCAGGAACACGCCCGCCGCCACCATCGTCGCCGCGTGAATCAGCGCCGATACCGGCGTCGGACCTTCCATCGCGTCGGGCAGCCAGACGTGCAGCGGGAACTGCGCCGACTTGCCGATCGTGCCCATGAACAGCAGCAGCGCAATCGCCGTCGCCACGCTCATCCCCAGGAACGTCGTCTGCCCGTGGATGCGCTCAAGAAACTCAGGGTTGAAGACCTGCCCCTCGCCCGTGCCGAAGGTCAGCGATCCCGACTGGGTGTAGAGGTAGAACAGGCCGAGCATCATGCCGACATCGCCGATGCGCGTGGTGATAAACGCCTTGCGCGCGGCGCGATAGGCCGACGGCTTGAAGTACCAGAAGCCGATCAGCAGATACGAGCACAGTCCCATCAGCTCCCAGCAGATGAAGAAGAGCAACAGATTATCGGCAAGCACCATTCCGAGCATCGACGCCGTAAAGAGCGCGATGAACGAGAAGAAGCGTGACTGTCGCTCGTGACCCGCCGGATACTCGTCGTGAGCCATGTAGCCCAGCGAGAAGAGATGAATACAGAACGATGCCAGCGTCACCATCGCCAGCATCAGCGCCACGGGCGCATCGATGTAATAGCCGACGTTGAAAGTCGTCTCGCCGGTCGCGGCCCACGGCATACTGCGGGTGTACGCGCCGCCAAAGCCCGCGAAGTGATGGCCCTCGCCCTCTTCTTCAGCCGCCAGCGCGCCGGGCGCGGCGCTCGCCAGATAGCCCGCCGCTTTAGAGTGCGGCGCGGCCTCGCCGCCACCGGGAAAGCCCGCAGCCGCGCTCTGGAACAGAATGCCCCAGGCCAGGCCAGTTGCCGCCAGCATCGCCAGGATCGCCACCCAGCCGCTGATCACACGGCTGCGGTAGAACGGCGAGAGCAGCGTGATAAACACAAACGCCGCCAGCGGCAGAAGAGGAATTAACCAGGCTAGCTCAAAAAAATTCATGTTGCTTCCTTAGATTTAAGAACCGAGAACAAGCGAGGCGGGTGCCATGCCCAAAGGGCGCCGGGCGCACAAGCGAACAATGCTTGGATCTTTTGTTCCGTTGTTCCGCTGCGCCGTTGTTCTCATCTAGCCTTTCATCGTATCTACTTCATCCGCATTGATCGTCATGCGCGTGCGGTACATCGCGATCACCATCGCCAGGCCGACCGCCGCCTCCGCCGCCGCGACCGTGATCGCGATGATCGCGAAGATCAGGCCGCTGGTGTTGGCAGGCTCCAGGTAGCGCCAGAACGCGATCAGGTTGATATTGACGGCGTTCAGCATCAGCTCGACGCCCATCAAAATCCCAACAGTGTTGCGGCGAGAGAGCGCTCCAAACAAGCCGATACAGAAGAGGCCACCCGCGACGGTCAGGATCGCTTCGAGCGGCATTGCTGTCACAATCGAATGATTCATCAGTATAGGCTCCTATCTTCGCTCCGCCGTCCCCGCGTCGGACGTACCCTGCGGCACGTTGCCGGTCGCCTGGACGGGACGCTCCAGGCCCAGGCCGGTGAGCGAGCGCCGCAGCTCGGCCTCTTCGGCCAGTGTCAGGATGCGGCGGCGGCGCGTACGCTCCTCATAGGCGATCACGATCGCGCCGATCAGCGCGACCAGCAGCAGGATCGACGAAACCTCGAACGGGATCAGGTACTCGGCCATGAACGACCGCCCGATCTCGAACGCTCCCGCGATCGATGGGGGGCTTGCGAGCGGCTGCGCGTCCGGCGCGGGGCTGGCGGCTGGCTGCTGCGCGATCAGATCCGTCTGCGGCCAGTACGTCGGCTGGTTGGGCTGCTGCACCGGCAGCTCCGGCGACCAAAGCCCCGGCACGATCACCGCGCCGAAGAGCGCAACGGCGACCAGCGCGGCGACCCACCAGCGCTCGAAGAGCTGGCGCGTTCCCTCGCCGGTGACTTGCCGCGTCAACATGATGGCGAACAAAACCAGGATCGAGATCGCCCCGGTGTAGACCAAGATCTGCACCACCCCGATGAACGGCGCTTCCAGCAAGAAATAGAACGCTGCGACGCCGGCAAACGAGGCGATCAGCCACAGGGCTGCGTGGATGATGTTTTTAACCGTGACCACCATCAGGCCGGAGAATAAGATCAGCCCCGCCAGAATCCAGAAAATCAGACCAATAATGAAATCCATGCACACTCCTCGGTTTGCGGCGAACGCACCAGGGGCGCTGCACAAACGTTGTGTATTTCCTTTTGTTTGCGGCGCGATTGTACCACGGAACGATGCTGTCTCTAGCAGACACGCCGAAGCCAGGAGCGCGCCGCCCCTGGCTCTCTGCGAACCCGCTACACACCCGACGGACTGGTCTGATAGCTCATCGCGCCCCGGCTGGTATTCATGCGCACCAGCAGCAAGAACGACACGACGTTGATCACGCCGGTGACAGCGAAGGCAATCGCCAGCCGCACCGGATAATCCATGCCATCCACAACGCCCATGCCCTGCTCGACACCCCAGCGCGTGATCGCGATCCATAGGCTCGTGCTGAAGATGTTGATCAGCGCCAGCGGCAGCAGAAACTTCCAGGCGAAGGCCATCAGTTGATCGATGCGCAGCCGTGGAAACGTGCCGCGAATCCAGACCATCAAAAAGAACAAACCGATGGTCTTGATCAAGAAGTAGATCACCGACAGGAACGTGCCCAGGCCGCCCTGAATCGACGAGCCGGGTCCCGCGCCGCCGCCGAGGAAGACCGCCGCCGCCACCGCGCAGATCGCCAGGTTGGTCATGTACTGCGCCAGATAGAAGACCGCGAACTTCATGCCTGAATACTCGGTCATATACCCCGCGACGATCTCCGAGTCGGCCTCAGGAATATCGAAGGGCGTGCGCTCGCCCTCCGCCAGCGACGAGATCCAGAAGATGATGAACGCCAGCAGGCCGATCGGCGTGAAGACGTACCAGCCGAAGCCGAACCAGTCGCGCTGATTCTCGACGATCGTTCGGACGCTCATCGTGCCCACCAGCATCACGATCGACACCAGCGACATGACCTGCGGAATCTCGTACGAGATCATCTGCGCCGCCGCGCGCATGCCGCCGAGCAGCGCAAACTTGTTGTTGGATCCCCAGCCCGCCATGAGCATGCCGAGCGTGTGCATCGCGCCGATTGCCACGATGAAGAGCACGCCGATGTTGATGTCGACCGGCACCAGATTACCCCACGGGATCACCGCGAACGTCATGATCGTCGCGAACATGACTACGACCGGCGCGAGGAAATGCACCCAGCGGTCAGCGCCCGCCGGCGTGATGTCCTCTTTGGTCATGGTTTTGATCGCCTCGGCAATCGGCTGGAACAGGCCGAACGGGCCAACGCGGTTCGGCCCTTTGCGATCCTGCATATAGGCGATGCCGCGCCGCTCGATCCAGGTGAAGAGCATCATCATCACCGGCCCTACGATCAGGATCGCGGTCGAGATCGTGATGTAGGTCGCGAGATTTGCGAGCCAGCCTTCGCCAAAGATAGCATTCCACAATGCCTGCATGGTGTATCTATTCTCCTTGCTGTGCTCGCTTCGCCGCGCGAATCGCTTCCAACCGCGCCAGTTTTTCGGCAGACATATTCTTGCCCGGCGCTGCGACCGGCCCGCTTGCGGCGGGCGCGCCGCCCTGCGACTCGGCCATGTGCGTGCCCTGCTCTGCGGCTGTCTGCCCGTCCAGCGCCTCAGCCGACGGCACCGGAGCCGTGTCGACGGCGGCGACCGGCGCGCTGGCTCCGCCGCGCTTGGCGGCGCGGATCGCCTCCAGCCGAGCCACCTTCTCCGGCGGCATATTCTTGCCGATCGCGGCGACCGGCGCGGCTGGCTTGGCAACTGCCGCTCTGGCAGCGCCACCGGCTGCGGCGGGCGCAGCCTGCTGAGCCCTGCCGATCATGTGCGGCGCGACGCCGATCGTGCCGGGGCGACGCTTGATGTTGTTTTGCAGCTTCTTCATCGCGCTGGCCTCGACCTCGGCCCAGAAGTTCGGCGCGATCGTCTGGTAGTACGAGATCGGGCGATTCAAGTCCGCCTTAGCCACGTCCATGCTCAGGTGATCGGGCGTGGACAGCTCGTAGTGGTGGTCCATCTTGATCGCGTCGAAGGGGCAGACCTCGGCGCAGTAGCCGCAGCTCATGCACGAGTCGTACTCGATCACGAACTCCGACGCCGCTGGCACCGCCTTGCCGGTGCTCGGATCGGTCGCCTGGGTGATATGGATCACCTTGGGCGGGCAGATCCGCTCGCACTGAAAGCACGAGGTACACAGCTCGTGGCCGGTCTTATCGTCGTAGAGCAGGATCGGCATGTTGCGGAATGCTTCGGGCAGCGCCATGCGCTCTTCGGGATACTGCACTGTAAACATGCCGGTGTTATCGTTCTTGTCGTCGCCGTATGAGGTGAACGACTTGCCGAAGTGCCGGATCACGGTCAGCATGCCCTTGAGCATACCCTGACCGACCCGGACCTGATCGTCGTTGCGCCGGACCACGACGACCCCGCCGCCGTTCGCAAGCGCAGCCGTCTGTGTCGGCGTATGTGTTTGGGGCGTCACGGTCATCGATCGACTTCTCCCATCACAATATCGATACTACCCAGGATCACGACCACGTCGGCGACTTTATGGCCGCGACACATGTCGTTCAGACCCGACAGGTTAATAAAGCTTGGGGCACGAATCTTATAGCGGTAGGCCGAGCTGCCGCCGTTGCTGACGAGGTAGTAGCCGAGCTCGCCCTTGGGCGACTCGACCCGCGCGTATGCCTCGCCGACCGCCGGTTTCAGGCTTTGCTGCTTCGAGGCGGCCTTCATCGCCTGGTTGATGTACGAGCCCTCGGCATTGGGCAGATCCTTGATCGCCTGCTGCAAGATGCGGTAGCTCTGGCGCATCTCCTCGATCCGCACCAGGTAGCGATCATAGACATCGCCGACGGTGCCGATCGGAATATCGAAGGTGAAGCGATCGTAGATCGAGTACGGCTCGGCCTTGCGCACATCGTAGGCAATACCTGAGGCGCGCAGCACCGGCCCGGTGACGCTGTACGAAACCGCCAGCTCCTTGGGCAGGATGCCGACGCCACGGGCGCGCGTCAGCAGGATCTCGTTGCCGCTCAGCAGCCGCTCGAACTCCTCGAAGAAGCTCGGCAACTGCTCCATCAGCAGGTTGATCTGCTCCAGCACCGCAGGCGTGAGATCGCGCACCAGGCCGCCGAAGCGGAAGTAGTTACACATCATGCGCGAGCCGCCCAGCGACTCGAAGATGTCCATGATCATCTCGCGCTGGCGCATACCGTAGAGCAGCGGCGTCTGCCACGCGCCCATGTCGTTGAGCAAGAAGCCCAGCGCCGTCGCGTGGTTCAGAATCCGCGACAGCTCATCCATGATCACCCGGATGTACTCGGCGCGCTCCGGCACCTCAATGCCCGCCAGCTTCTCGACCGCCATGCAGAAGCCGTGCTCGTTGATCATCGAGTTGAAGTAGTCGAGTCGATCGGTGAACGGGACGATCTGGAGATAGGTAAAGACCTCGCCGAGCTGCTCGTGGTTGCGGTGCAGGTAGCCAAAGACCGGCTCCAGATGCACCACAGTCTCGCCGTCGATCGTCGCGACCATGCGGAACACGCCGTGCGTCGACGGGTGCTGCGGGCCGATATTTATCTGTAGTTCTTCTGTTTTCAGCATAGCTTTTCGTTCCGAGAAGATAAGAAGCGGCTGCATACGTCGCAGCTACTCTTCTTCCTCTTCCCCCTTCCACTTGAAGTGGTAGTAGGCATCGCCGATCTTCTCGAAGTCCTTGCGCATCGGGTGGCCCTCGAACTCTTCCCACATATAGACGCGCTTGTGATACGGATGGCCGGGGAACTGCACGCCGTACAGGTCCCACGCCTCGCGCTCTTGCAGGTTCGCGCCCGGCCAGATCGGCGTGATCGACGGGATCACCGGGTTCTCACGCGGCGCCCGCACCCGCACCATCTGCCCTGGGCCGCCCTCGATGCGGAAGAGATGATAGATCACCTCGATCACGCCGTACTCCAGATAGTCGACCGCCGTGATGTGCGATAGATACTGGTAGCCCAGCCGCTCGCGCATAAACGATAGCACCTCCGGCAGACGCTCGGCAACTACTACCGCGTCGTCGTCGTTCAACTGCGGCAGCGGCCTGTGCGACTCCTGGGACTTCGCGCCCTTGGCAGCGGCAGAGTCGCTGTCGCGCGGCGCTGGCGTCGTATCGCCCGTCGTCTCGGCGGCATCTTCTTGCACGTCCTGCTGGTGCGAGCCGTGCCCGTTGGTGCGTGTCGGCCTGAGCGGCGGAGCAATCACGCCCGGAAGATCGCGCTCAAGGATCGCGCGCAGCTCGCCTTTGCTAAGCAACGACATCGCGGTCCTCCTCCGGCAATCCTGGCGTCTGCCGCTTGCCGATGATCTCGCCGATCAAGCCCTTGGGCAGGTTGCCCTCAAGCACGCGCGGATCGGTGTGGCGCTCGCCCTTGCCGCCCAGCGCCGGGCTGACGAACGGCATCATCTGGGGCGTGCCGCCGACCGGATCGGCCACGCCGTCGATCCCCGCGACCATCAGGCCGTGCGCGCCGAACTGCGGCACCGGATAGTCGGTGCTGCCGCTCTTGAGCTTGTCGTACCAGCGCACTTTGCTGATCTTCTCCTCGTCGATCTGCTCCTGAAGCGTGATCAGCGCATGCAGCAGCGCCTCAGGGCGCGGCGGGCAGCCCGGAATGTACACGTCTACCGGCACATACAGATCGACGCCGCGCACCACGTTGTAGCCGTCGCGGAAGGGGCCGCCCGACGTGGCGCACGCGCCCATCGAGATTACCCATTTCGGCTCCGGCATCTGGTTGTAGAGCCGGACGATCTGCGGCACCATCTTCTTCGTCACCGTTCCCGACACGATCATCACGTCGGCCTGACGCGGCGAGGCGCGAAACAGCTCCGAGCCGAAGCGCGCAATGTCGTAGCGTGAGGTCGCCGACGCGATCATCTCGATCGCGCAGCAGGCCAGGCCGAAGAGCATCGGCCAGACCGACGAGCGCCGACCCCAGTTGTACAGCCAGTTGACGCTGGTCAGCAGCACACCCTGCTGCTCAAGCTCTAGCTGCACCTCTTCGTCTGTCATCGCATCATAATCTTTTGGGGCAGAAGTCATAATGTTTGTTCACCTAGCAGAGAACAAAGAGCAGAGCACAAAGAACAAAATCGAAAACCCTCTGTTCTTTGTTGTGTTGTTCTTTGTTCTGTCGTTATAGCCACTCCAACGCGCCCTTGCGCCACGCATACACCAGCCCGGCTACCAGGATCAGCAAGAATACTGCCATCTCGATCAGAGCAAAGAGGCCAAGCTGGTTGTAGGCCACCGCCCAGGGATACAAATAGACTGTTTCAATGTCGAAGACGACGAATGCCAGCGCGTACAGATAGTACTGCACTTTGAACTGCACCCAGATGTCGCCGATCGCTTCCAGGCCGCACTCGTACGTGCTCTGCTTGATCGGGGTAGGGCGCTTGGGCCGGACGAGCCATGAAATAATGAGCGGCAACAGGGGGAATGTTATCGCCGCGATGGTGAAGATGCCGATGAACGCATAATTGGACAGCAAAATGGCAACTCCTTTAGGACTCCTCGACAAGCAAAAAGAGCGTATGGATATTGGGCCACATCGCTCTATCAGGACTCTATAAGGACTATGTGCATTGTATCACATACTACTTTTTGCTTGCAAACAGATGATAATCAATTTCACAAGTGCCGCTGCTATTGCAAAAGCGGCTCGTCGTCAGGCCGGGGTTTGGGAAACGCTCCCAAACAGTCCTTGTTCCTGGCCTGGATCAGCACATGCTATCTCCGCACAGGTTCCTTGATCACCCATCAGCGCGACAGCTTCAGCTCGACATGGCCGACCTGAATCACGTCGCCATAGCTCAGCGCCATTGGCTGATCAAGCTCACGACCGTTGAGCCACGAGCCGTTGGTGCTGCCCAGATCCTCGACGATCCAGGTATTGCCGTCCCACTCCAGCAGCGCGTGCTCGCCCGATAGAAACGAGTCGTTGAGCGGAATGTCGTTGGTCATCGCCCGCCCGATCGTGTTGACCTGATTGAGCGGAAACTTCTTGCCCGGCGGCAGGCCGCTCTGCCCTGGATTGATCACCGTCAGGTAGCCATACTGCGAGGCGGGCGTCGTCTCCGCTCCTGCCGTCCGCAGCTCACGAGTAATCGTCCGCAGCACCTGATACAGAAACAGGTACAACAAAAAGACCACTGCGATCCGCAGTGCCAGGATGATAAATTCGATCGAAAGGTTGCCGATGTCCATACACTCCCAAAGGCTTCAACGCAGCGCTCCACGAGAGCGCCAGGATCGACGCATCCCCTACGACTCACCGCGCTAACGCTGCTGAAAGATCAACTCCAGGCCGCCCAGCGAGACAATATCGCCGTCGCGCAGCACATGCTCGGTTGTCACCGCCGTTCCATTGACGTACGTGCCATTGGTTGATCCTTGATCGGCGATCAAGAAGCGCCGCGATTTATAGCGCAACTGCGCGTGCTGCCGCGAGATACGCGGATCTTCCAAGATAATATCATTATTTAAGCCGCGTCCAATCGTCACCAGGCTGCTTTCGAGCGGAAACGTATGCATGCCCGCGGCGGTCTGCATGACCAGATCCGCGCGCGGCCCCGCCTGCTGCTGCCCGGCCTGCCCCTTGGACTGGATCACCTGGGTGCTCTCCAGCCCCTCGGCAAGGCTGTTGCTGCGCGCCTGCGCTGCGGCCATCTCGGCAACCACCTGGATGCTGCGGCGACCGACCGCCGGATCGGGCGCGACGTCGACGCCCGGATGCTGCAAGAGCGTAAAGCCGCGCTCACGAGCGAGATCGCGCAGGTAGTTCGCCATCTCGCGCTCCAGCTCTTCCTGGATCGGCTCGAACGCGCGGAAATCTTCGGGGTTCAAAAACGCCCGGTAGAAGCTCGGCACAATCACCCGATCGACGGTAATCGTTTGTTGGCTTTCCATGGCCCGTTCGAGCCGCCGCGTGATCTCCGCCGCCGTAATCGGCGAGCGGAACAGCCGCTTGGCCGATCCCTCGACGACGCTTTCCATAAAGCCTTCAAATCGGGATAGTGCGCTCACCCCAACCTCCACCTTTCGAGTTCAAAGTTTCAAGTTCAAAGTTTCAAGTTCAAAGTTTCCCTTTGTGCGCCGGGCGCCCAGACCGGGTGCCATGCCCAAAGGGCACCCGGTCTGGCACCCGGTTCTTAGCGCTTGGCCCTTGGTTCTTCCCCTTTGCTTTTTGTTCTTTGTGCTTTGTTCTCTTTCACCGGACTCCCCAGATAGATCGGCTCAAGCATTGTCACATCGTCCACCCTGCCAGCCTGCAAGCGCTGCCAGGCTAGCTCAGCCAGCGCCGCTGGCCGTCTCACGTTATCCGTGCCAGTCGCAAACGACGCCGCATCGCCCAGATGTTCCACCAGCAACGCGCGTGCCGCCTGATCGACATCGCCGCAGAACAGACCGACATCGACAATGCCGGGCAGCTCCTCAAGCGCTAGATTATACAATGGCCCGATCTGCTCCCAGGCTGTCGTATGCCGGAACACCGCCGCGCCGTAGCGGTCGCGACCCAGCCGCACAATCGGCACCACGGGCAGCGCGCCGTGACGATGCGGAAAGGCCAGCACATCCAGCGTCGGCACGCCGATCAGCGGCAGGCTGCGCGCGAACACCAGCGATTTTGCCAGGCTCACGCCCACCCGCAGGCCACTCCAACTGCCGGGACCAAGCGCGACCGCCACCGCCGTCAGATCGGCGGGCGTCGCGTCGAGGTTGCGCAGCAGCACATCGATCATCGGCAGCACTTGCTCTGCATGCCGCCGCTCCGAGTGCCACGCACACTCGGCCAGCACGCGCTCGTCGTAGAGCGCGATGCCGCTATCGTTTGTCGATGTGTCGATCGCTAATAGCATAGGCTTGATGCGGGCCGCAGTTGCTCGACCAGCGCGGCGTAGCGCGCGCCGCGAGGCCGCACGCTGATCCGGCGTTCGGTTTCGCCCTGATGCGTGATCTCGATCGCCAGGTGCTCGTGCGGAAACCAGCCTGCCGCGCGCTCGGCCCACTCGATCACCGCGATGCCATGACCGGCGATCACATCGTCCAGCCCGATCGTCGCCAGCTCGTCGGGCGTTTCGATGCGGTACAGATCGACATGGTAGATCGGCGTGCGACCGTGGGCACGATCCGCCTGGTACTCGTTGATCAGAACAAAAGAGGGACTATTCACGTCGGCCTCGTCAACGCCGAGCGCCCCGGCAATCCCTTTCGTCAGGTGGGTCTTGCCTGCGCCGAACGGCGCGAAGAGCAGCACGAGATCGCCGGGCTGGAGCAGCGCGCCGAGCCGCCGTCCGAACGCGATCGTGTCTGCTTCGCTGTGACTGATCAGGTCCAGCGTCGCCGGTGACGCGGTGTTTGCGTGCGACATGCAGCGCATTGTAGCACATCCGATCGGCTAGCTTCAAACAGCCACAGATCCTATGATCAGATGGTATACTGCCTGCATGACAGCATCCGCTATCGAGCAGGCGCAACAGGCCGGCGCGGCCCTGACACAGCGCCGCTGGACCATCGCCACCGCCGAGTCGTGTACCGGCGGGCTGATCGGGCATCTGCTGACCGAGATCGCGGGAAGCTCGGCCTACTACCTGGGCGGGATCGTCGCCTACAGCAACGCCGTCAAGCAGCGCCATCTGGGCGTGCCCCAGACGATCCTGGAAACCGAGGGCGCGGTCAGCGAGGCGACGGCGCGCGCGATGGCGCAGGGCGTGCGCGAGCGCCTGCAAGCCTCGGTGGGCGTCGCGACGACCGGCATCGCCGGTCCTGGCGGCGGCACAGCCGAGAAGCCGGTCGGGCTGGTACATATCTGCGTGGTCACACCTGAGACAACGCTGAGCCGCCACTACGTGTTCGAGGGCGATCGTCATGCCAACAAACAGCAGACCGCGCTGCGCGCTTTAGCGCTGATCATAGAAGCACTGGGCTAAATCTGGCACGACAACGATCGTCCAGACGTGGTATCGTTGTAACTTGACAATATGAGAAAGGTGTCTATGTCGCCGTACACCAAAATCGATCTTCCAAACGGACTACGGATCATTGCCGAGGAGATGCCGCATACGCACTCCGTGTCGATGGGCGTTTTTACGAAAGTCGGCTCGCGCTACGAGCCAGCGCCGCTGAGCGGCGTGTCGCATTTCTTGGAGCACATGTTCTTCAAGGGCACGTCCAGGCGTAACGCCAAGCAGATCAGCGAGGCGATCGAAGGCATCGGCGGCATGCTCAACGCCTACACCTCATACGACTCGACCTGCTACTACGCGAAAGTCGCCGACATCCACTTCGATCGCGCCGTCGACACGCTGAGCGATATGCTGCTCAACTCGCTCTTCGACGAGAAGGAGATCGAGAAAGAGCGGCGGGTCATCATCGAAGAGATCAACATGAGCCTGGACTCGCCCGGCGATTGGGTTCACCAGCTCCTGGATGAGACGATGTGGGGCGATCAGGCGCTCGGACGCGACATCGCGGGCACGGCGGAAACCGTGAGCGGCATCACGCGCGACAATCTGATCGGCTACAAAGACCAGCACTACACCTATCCCAACACGGTCGTATCGATCGCGGGCAACATCTCGACCGATGAGATGGTCGATACCTGGACCAAGGCGCTGCACAGCTACCGCAGCGGCCAGCGCTTCGAGCCGGAGCCATCGCGCGGCCCGCAGCGGCAGAGCCGGGTGCGGCTGCTGACCAAGAGCACCGAGCAGGCGAACTTCTGCCTGGGCCTGCCAGCGCTGCCTTACACCGATCCCGATCGCCGTCCGCTCCAGGTGCTCAACTCGATCCTCGGCAGCGGCATGGCCTCGCGGCTCTTTCAGGAGATTCGCGAAGAGCGCGGGCTGGCCTACTCGGTCTACTCCTACACCGCCGAGTTCAACGACGCCGGTAAGTGGGTCATCAGCGGCGGCGTGGAGCTGGGCAAAGTGCAGGACGCGATCGTCGCGTGCCTGACGGAGCTGCGCAAGGTGCGCGAAGACGGCATCACCGAGCAGGAGCTTCAGCGCGTCAAAGAGCAGGTCAAGGGCGGCATGCTGATCGGCCTTGAGGATACGTGGTCGGTCGCCTCGCGCAACGGCTCGCACATCCTGCGCTACGACACGGTGATTCCGGTCGAGCAGGTCGTCGCCGAGATCGAGGCGGTGACGCGCGAGGACGTGCTGCGTGTGGCGCAGCGGCTGATCACGCCCGCCGCGCTCTATCTGGCGGTGATCGGCCCGTACGACGACGAGGCGCTGTTTGCCAGCCTGCTCGACATCTAAACGCGGCGTACGTAGAGCAGCATGCAAACCGGGGACGTGGGGAAGATCCCCACGTCATTTTTCTAGGACGAGGCTGGGTTGGAGAAACAAAGGGCGGATATGGCGATCGTCATTCGCGAAGTGCAAGGGGATCAGATCGAGGCCGTGATCCCGGTGCTGCTGCTGGCGGAAGAGTCCGAGCGGGCGCTGCGCTGGGGCCTGGCGCATCTGGTCGATACCGTCTATCGCATGGACGACGACGGGCAGCTTGTGGGCGCGGCCACGATGCGCTGGAACGACGAGCCGTGCGAGCTGCAAGAGCTGGCGATCGTCGAGGGGCGGCAGGGCCAGGGCCTGGGCAAGCACCTGCTTGCCTGGCTGCTCGCCGAGGCCAGACGCCGCCGCAAAAAGCGTATGCTGGTCGGGACCGCTAACAGCAGCATCTCGAACATCGCGTTTTACCAAAAAGTCGGCTTTCGGATGGACCACATCCGCCACGACTACTTTCGGTACTACCGCGAGCCGCGCTACGAGAACGGCATCCAGATCCGCGATATGCTGGTCTTCTCCTACGACCTGACCGATCATGCGAGGTAGCGAGCGATGAAGCTGGCGATCATTGGAGCAGGCGTCGCGGGACTGGCCGCCGCGCACAGGCTGCGCAGCCTTGGTTCGGGGCTTGAGATCGTCGTATTCGAGAAAAGCCGGGGCGTCGGTGGGCGAGCCGCGACACGACGGGCACACGGCGCGACCTTCGACCACGGCGCGCAGTACGTCAAAGCGCCGACGCCGGAGCTCGAAGCGCTGCTGCGGCACACGCTGCCCACCGCGCCCGTTGATATTGCGCTGCCGGTCTGGACCTTCGACCGGCACAATCGCATCGCCGAGGGCGATCACGCCCAAAACCGCGATCCCAAGTGGACCTACGTCGACGGCATTACCCGGCTTGCCAAAGAGCTGGCGCATGGCCTCGATCTGCGCCTCACGACGCGCATCAGCCGCATCGCGCAGGCCAACGGCTCGTATATCCTCTTCGACGAGCAGGATACGATTGTCGGCGCGACGGATGCCGTTCTGCTCACGCCGCCAGCGCCGCAGACGCGCGACCTGATCGCCGCGAGCGCGCTCTCTCGCACGGCGCAGACGACGATCCTGGCCGAGCTGGACAAGGTGACGTATCGCGCCTGTCTCTCGGTGACGCTGGGCTATCCGCCACGGCTGCGCTCGCGTCCGTTCTACGCGCTGGTCAACACCGATCGGCAGCACCCGATCTCGTGGCTGGCCTACGAGCACCTCAAGCCCGGCCGGAGCAGTGCCGATCAGCACGTGCTGATCGCGCAGATGGCCCCTGAGTGGAGCGTCGCGCACTGGAACGACCCGCCCCCGCTGCTGGCAGAGCAGGTCGCGGAGCTGGTCGGCAGCCTGCTCGAAGAAAGCCTGCGCGCGCCGCTGTGGTCGGATCGGCAGGGCTGGCGCTACGCCCTGCCCGACGGTCGCGCCGACTTCGAGACGCTCAACAGCGCGATCGGCGGGCTATTCTTCGCTGGCGACTACACGGCGGGCCAGGGCCGCGTTCACCTCGCGATCGAGCAGGGCTGGAAAGTGGCAGAGCGGATCGCGGCGCGATGAGCACGGACCAGGATTAGACACGACTAAGGACGGGAATTTCCCGTCCTTGTCTGATTCCGCACGTGCGCTCGATCGAGGAGTCGTTTCTATTCAAGATAATCGCGGAGCTTCTTGCCGAGCTTGGGATGCCTGAGCTTGCGCAGCGCTTTGACCTCGATCTGCCTGATCCGCTCGCGCGTGACATCGAAGATCTTGCCGACATCTTCCAGCGTATTATGCCGCCCGCCCTCGATCTGGAAATCGTACTTTTTGCGCGAGGGCAGATCGAGCAGCATGCGCCGCTCCTCATCGGTCAGATGCAGCCCATAGCGCAGCTTGATGACCAGCCGCTCGCGCTCGTTGAGCTGATCGAGCACCTGCTCGACCGCCTCCTTGCGCATCTGGTTGGCCGCCGCGTCCGACGGCGCTTCGACCTTCGAGTCCTCGATGAAGTCGCCCAGGCTGCTATCTTCTTCCTGCCCCACGGGCGTTTCCAGCGATACAGGCTCCTGCGCCGCCTTGTGAATATCGCGGACCTTGTTGGCGGCCCGCTCAAGCAACTGGCGCATGCTCACATCGTAGTGCTTGGACTGTGGATTGATGATCGCCGGGCTGGTCTGCAACCGGATGCGAATCTGCTCCGGCAAAATATCGGGCTGATGGCACTCCAGCGCGATCTCCTCCGGCCTCGGCACGCGGCGCAGCACCCGCTGGAGATACGTCTGTGTCTCCTTCAGCCGCACGTAGGTCGGATTGTTGACATCGCCGGTCGCCATGACATTCTGGACGCGATCGGCGGCGCGCTTGAGGCTCTGGATCATCTGGGGATCGTACGCCCCGACACAATCCTCGTCCAACTGCGAGGGCATCAACTGGTACATCAGGCGCTGCTGCTCGGTCAGAATGCTGGGAATACGGCATTCCAGCGCCAGCTCCATCATCGTCGGCTCGCGGTCAAGCTCCTGTACCAGATGGCGGCTGATCTTCATCAGCCGGTTGATCGTCTCGACCATGTGAACCGGAATGCGGATCGTGCGGGCCTGGTCCGCGATGGCGCGAGTGATCGCCTGGCGAATCCACCACGTCGCGTAGGTTGAGAACTTGTAGCCTTTGCGGTAGTCGAACTTCTCGACGGCGCGCAGCAGGCCCATGTTGCCCTCCTGGACAAGATCCATCAGCGACAGGCCGCGATTCATATACTTCTTGGCGACGCTGACCACCAGCCGCAGGTTCGCGTTGGTCAGCGCGGCGCGCGCCTCCTGCGCCACCTCGATCGCCCGGCGCAGGTCGGCGGCCTCAGCCGAGTGCGGGTCGGTCAGACGCTTGAGCTTGGCCTCGGCTTTCTCGCCCTGCTCGATCTGCCGCGCCAGCCGCGCCTCCTGATCGCCGGTCAGCAGCGCGACGCGCCCGATCTCGTACAGATACATGCGCACGCTATCGCCGACGCCGGGATCGGAGTGATCGAGCACGTCGCCGACGATCACGATCGGGTCGAGATCGATATCCAGCGTGAAATCTTCCTCCTCGACCAGCTCGTCGATGATCGTGATCCCGGCCTTGGTCAGCGCCTCGTAGATCTCCTCAAGCTGATCCAGGTTTTCTTCCGGCTGGGCGACAAGCTGCATGATCTCTTCTTGCGTGACCTTGCCGCGCTCCTTACCGCGCTGGATCAACTGCTCGAGCGAATGAACCGCCTCAGCCGCAGCAACTTCCTCCAATGCAGTCTCGGCTGTCTGGGACGGGGTATATCCTAAGTCTTCAGTTAAATCAAGATCGTGGTCAGCCATACGATGATGTCTCCTCAGCCAAGATGCATAGGGCGAAAGATCAAGAACAAACGATGTCCAAAGCTGGTGAACATGCTACTTCAACTGATCAAGACGATTGCCGAGGTCGATGTAAAACGTGCTCCGGCGGGGCGCTGTCACCAGATTTTGATACTTGTTGAGCGCCACAAGACGGCTTTCAAGGGTCCGCTGGTCTTCGGGATCGTCCACTGACTCATACATGGCCTTGAGCTGATTCTTACGAGTGATCACGACGGTTTTGCGAAGTTCTTGGGCGATGCGTGTAGCAAGCTCGGCAGCGTGATACTGGCGGTTGACCACGGGCAGCTCAGGTGTGTCCTGATATGTTAACAAGCGCTGCGCGTGTGTCTTAAGATACGGGTCGAGAGCATCCAGCCAGGCGGTTAGATCGGGTGTGGACGGTTGGGCGTGGCGCAGCCAGGTTTGCCAGATCTGCTGGTTCTCGATGTGGACCAATGGTTCCTCCACCGAGCCCTGGATGTCGCCGACGATCTCCGGAAATTGTGAAATGTCCTTTGACAATTCCGATTCTACCGCAGAACGGACGCCAGGGAAACGGAGCAAGAGAGACAATAGTTGGTCTTCGCGACTCAATGAGGTACTAGCTGCGGTCGGGCCGATCTCAAGATTCGAGCGATTCACCCCACGACCGCGCCGCACACGCTCGACCTGATCGCGGATCAGCCGCTCCTCAAGACCAAGCTTCTGCGCCAACTGTTGCACGTAGTGCGCGCGCTCCACCGGATTTACCAGCGCCCCGATCAGCGGCGCGAGACGCTCCACCGCATCGGCGCGGCCTTTGGCGCTGCGCAGGTCCAGATCGTCGGTTAGCTGATCGAGGTAGTACACCATCAGCGGCTGCGCGGCGGCGACCAGCGCTCGCCAGTCGTCGGGATTGGCGCGGATCACCTCGTCGGGATCGCGCCCTGGCGGCAGCGCGATAATTTTAATCACGCCGTCAAGCTCGCGCTCCCAGCGGATATAGCCCTGCGGCGTCGGCACCGGCACCACGGTGGAGTCCATGTTCTCACGCAGCGTTTGCAGGCCCTTGAGCGTCGCGTTGGTCCCGGCGGCGTCGGCGTCCAGCGCCAGATAGACGCTGCGCGTCAGCTTTTTGACGATCCCGACCTGCTCGGCGGTCAGCGCGGTGCCCATCGGCGCGACGACGTTGGCAAAGCCGGCCTGATGCGCCATCAGCACATCGACGTAGCCCTCGACAACCACCACGGCATCTTCGCGGCGGATCGCCTCGCGGGCCATATCGATGCCGTAGAGCACGCTCGATTTGTGAAAGAGCGGCGTTTCGGGCGTGTTCATGTACTTGGCGTGATCATCGCCGAGCGCCCGCCCTCCGAAGCCGATGATCTCGCCCTTGAGGCTGCGGATCGGAAACATCAGCCGGTTGCGGAAGCGATCGTAGTAGCCGCCCTGCTCGCGCTTGATCACCAATCCGGCGGCCTCCAGCTCGTCGGGCTGGTAGCCCTTGCGATCGGTCAGATAGCGCAGCAGATCGCTCCAGTCGTCGGGAGCGTAGCCAAGCTGCCAGGCCTCGACCGTCGCCTGCGTGAGGCCACGCCGCTCGATGTAGGCCCGCCCGATCTGGCCCTTCTGGGTGCTCACCAGCACATGCTGCCAGTAGATCGCCGCGTCCTCGTTGATCTGACGCAGCCGAACCCGCGTGGCGTCCTCTTGCTCGCGCTCCGGGGTGCGCTGCTCAAGGTGAACACCCGCGCGCCCAGCAAGCTGCCGCAGCGCATCGCCGAAGTCCAGCCCTTGCCGCCCCATCACAAAGTTAAAGACATCGCCAGCCGCGTGGCAACTGAAGCAGTAGTAGCTCTGCGTGTCGGGAAAGACATAGAACGCCGGTGTGCGGGCGTTGGGGTGGAACGGGCAGAAGCCGGTGAAGTTGCGGCCCGCCTTACGCAGTTGAACACCGCTCTCGTTGATCAGAGCAACGATGTCGAGGCGCTGCTTGATGTCATCCGTTACCGTCATAGCGCAGACACTCGCCGTTTCGGGACGGCCTACCTGCTCCAGCCGCATGCGCGCCCAGGCGACGCGACGAGTACAGCCGAGCGGGTAGCCGATCGATAAAGGTTACATACTCCATGTGCGCGGCACATAGATCTGATTAAATACCTTGAGCGCATAGCGATCGGTCATGCCTGCAATATAATCAACGACCGCGCATTCGACATTATCACCATGCCGATCACAGATCGCCAGGAGTTCGGCGGGCAGCGCTTCGGGATGCTGCATGAAGTGCGTGAAAAGCTGGCCGAGCACAAAATAGACCTTGTGGTCGTCTTCTTTCGCCGGTCCCGTCACATACACGTTCGCAAACATAAACTCGCGCAGCGTGTTCGTCGCCTCCAGGATCGCCGGGCTCATCGTGATCGTGCGTGATTCGGGCGGCGTACCCTCGCCGGTCGCCCACCAGTTGTTGTCGATCAGATCGCAGACCATGGTGTTGATGCGCTGCGAGTGGGTGACGCCTAGCACGTCGATGCAGGAGCGCGGCAGATCGGATTCCTGCAAGATCCCTGCCCGCAG
>DASUTC010000189.1 GCA_036374795.1 Herpetosiphonaceae bacterium | reverse complement strand
GCTGCCGTAAGAGAGCCGCAGTGCAGCAGAGATAGAGCGAGCGGGTGGAGCTGTTCCACCCGCTCTGTGTTGCTTCGCGGCTGCGGTCGGCGCGGATCGTGCGTGCCACCCCTGCTGGAAGTGGCTAAGATTCGTCAAAATTCGCTACTTATTCGACTGTCTATCGCGGCAGCCCTGAGCGGCTCCTGCAAGGGCTACGGATTGAGATCGACGCCGACGATCCGAATCTCGCTGGTGTAGCACCGCTGCTCGGCGTCGGGCAGCCACGTCTGATCCAGCCCCGGCAGCATCTCCGTGACCGTCACCAGCCGCTCCGGCGAGTCGGACGCCTGCATCCGCCGGATCAGCTTGGCGAACATATTGACGTAGATCGGGCTATCGAAATCGACGTAGAACGGCTTGACCTCGATCGGCAGCTTGGCGAACACAAAGCGCGGAATGCCGTGTGTCTGCGCCCAGCGCCGCGCCGCGACGAAGCGCTCGGCCTCGCTGCGCTCGTTGGCAAAGGCCATCTCCGCCGGATCGAAGCGCCACGCCTCGCGGCTGACGACCAGCCGGTCGACGCTGATGCGCGGCTGGTGCGCCTCAGGAGCGACCAGGCGGAAGTTGTTGACCGCCATCACCGACAGCATCAGCGAGAACGCCTCGATAATATCGAAGTGCAGCCGCCCGTCGCGCGTGCGCAGCCGAATGCCGTCGCCGGGATCTTCCACCAGCAGCGCGCCCATCGGCAAGGCTCGCGCCTGCGAAATCCCCGCCGAGTCGTGGGCGAAGACCAGCCGATAGTCCTTGGACGAAACCAGCGCCGGGCGGGTGCGCGTCGTCAACCGCTCCACATTCCGGGGCGTGACCGGCACCAGGCTCGGCTCGGCCAGATCGCGCTCCAGCGCCATATGAAGCTGCGCAGGTTCGGGATGCTGCGCCATGAAGAACGCCGCGCCGAGCGTATTGATCCCCAGGTGCATCTCGCCCATCACCAGATGGTACGCGCCCTGGCGGATCGCGTCGATGCTCGCGGCGGCGATCAGCACGTCGGGGCTGTGATAGCGCGCCGAGCGCCAGCCAGCTCCGGGCGCGGCGAACGCAGCCTGCACGCGCTCCCGCAGCTCGTCGCAGGAGTACACAACCGAGCGCTGACCGGCGGGCAGGGCCAGAATCTCCGCCCAGCGCTCCTGAAACTGGCGTGTCACATCGGCGATCAGCGGCGAGTGATCGCCAAAGAGCAGGATCGGCTGCACCCTGAGCCAGAACTCGACCAGATCCACGGCGGACGAGCCAGTCTCGCGGACAAGCTCGGCGTAGATCTCCTGAAAGGCCGTGCGGAACCGCTGCGCGACCTGGAAGGTAAACCAGCGCGCGCCTGTGAGCAGCAGCGCCAGCGGCGGGCCGAGCGTCTTAAGCAGATCCGGCCCCAGCTCTAGATCCAGATCGCGCCGACAATCTTCATAGACCAGCGTCCGCGCGGCGTACATCTTGCCCGCCGCGCGAGTCGCGGCGGTGCCGGTGATGCGCGTAAAGGTCGTCTCAAGGTTGTCCAGCGCGCGATCGAGGGCCACGGGATCGCCCGCCGCGCGCGCCACGCGGCCACGAGCGGCGTCGAGCTGTTCGAGCACGCCGAGCGCCTGACGGCGGAGCGACTCATCGCCGATGCGCGTCAGCAGCCGTTGCAGCGTCCGCTCAGGCCGCAGCTCCAGCGGCAGCTCAAAGGCCCAGGCGATCAGCCCGCGATCGCGCAGCGCCTTCAAGAGATTATAGACCTCGGCCTCGCTTGTGAGGCCGCTGGCGGGCGCGCGCGTCAACTGCTGCGCGATCTCCCTGGCCGTGCGCTGGCCGTCGCACGCTTGCAGCGCCATCGTCTGAGCGGGTGTGAGCTGCGCAACGCCCTCGAAGGGCAGGTAGAGCTTGTCACCCTCGGCGTAGATCGAGGGCATGCGGCGCGGCGCGCTCCACGGCAGCAGCGCCTTGTGCTCCGACAGCTTCTTTGCCAGCGTATCGAGACACCAGCCCTCGAAGTAGACGCTGCGATTGGCGATCAGCTCCGGCCCCGGACGAGCCGTTACCGCCGGTCCCTGATCGACGAAGCGTGCCCAGCCAGCGGGTCCGAAGAAGCCGATCGTGTCGTTCTTGGTGCAGTAGCGCTGCACATAGCTGGCGATCACCTCCTCGTGCTGGCGCTGCTGGCTGCCTCGTTTCTCCGCAGGCGCGCGCAGCAGCGGCTCGACGCCCGTATGAAACGCCTGGCGATTTTGCCAGATCAGCGCCTCCTGAAAGCGCGCGCTCTGCGCGACCGAGCGCACCGCCAGCGAGATGGCACGCACCGCCTCTGGAAACGCCAGGTCATACGCGGCCTGAGCCGCCTCCAGGTGCTCGTGAGCCGTACCCAGCGCCAGGAGCGCCGTCGACGCCGCGCCGCTCACGCTGCCGGGATCGGGCAATTTGCCTTTCTTCAACCGGCGCAGCGCCCCCACCAGCGGATCGACCTGATCCTGTGGAGCCGATTGCAACTCCTGGCGCAGCGCCTCCCGCGCAGCCTCGCGCGCCTGCTCAAGATCGTCTCTGGCCTGGATCAGCCGATCGGCGGCCTCCGCGCCATCGGTAGCGGCCAGGCTGAGGACTTGCGCGGCTGGAAAGCCCGCGCCGCGCAGCCCTGCCCAGCGCCAGATCGCCCAACGACCGGCGCTCAGCTCAGCCAGATGATCGGGCAGCGCACCGTCTTCCGCTGCCTGCGGGCGCTCCATGTCGCGGGTAGCTTGCTCTGGTATATCCATGCTTTTCCTTGTTCCAAGTTCCAAGTTGAGGCCCTCACCCAGGCCCAGCGGGCACCCGCCCCGGCTCCACGGCCCTTGTTCTTTCGTTTGGTTCTTGGTGTGCCGGGCGCCCTCTGGGAATGGCGCCCGTTCCTGGTTCTCTCGTCCCCTAGAGATGCTGAAGCTGCGGCTGCTGCTCGGCCAGGGCAGCCTCCTCGGCAGGCAGATTGTCGGGGATCGCATCGGGCAGCTCGTCCTCGACGAAGCGCAGACGCGGATACATATAGCCCGCGACAACCGCCAGCACCGCCAGAAAGCCCATGATGATAAACATCAGCGCGATGCCTCGGCCCTCGCCGGTGCCGATCACGGTGCCGAACGTCCCGGCGAGCGGCCCGTTGGGAACCATCATCGGCTCGAACACATAGTCTACCAGCGGACCGCTGATCAGATACGCCAGCGGCATCGAGGCCGTCGCGATCGTGCTGCGCACGCCAAAGACGCGGCCCTGTAAATCCACCGGTACCTTACTCTGCCAGATCGGCTGGCTCGACGCGCCGACCAGCGGCATGCCCAGCGTGAAGAAAAACGCGGCGATGGCGATCAGGATGGCAGATGGCGCAAGCCCCGCGATCATCATGCTGATGCCGGAGAGCAGGATGCCGCCCAGCGCGCCGTAGACCCGGCGCTTCGGCCCGCGCCAGATGCTCATCACCACGCCGCCGACCACCATGCCGACGCCCGCGACGGAGCGCACCAGGCCAAGCTCGACCGCCGTGCCGAAGGCCAGCACCAGCGGCGTCGAAAGCACGACGATCGTACCCATCAGGAAGTTACTGGCGGCGAAAAAGAGCAGCAGCGCCAGCAGCCCCCGCCGCGCGGTGATGAACCGCCAGCCGAAGAGCGCCTCGTGCCCCACCGAGCCGCGCGCCGCCTCGCCTTCTGCGGAGCGCTCGGCATTCGGAATACGCACCAGCAGCAGCGTCCCGATCGCGAACAGACAGGTCGCGAAGTCGATCAAGATCACGCCTTCCAGCCCGATCGTCGTCACCAGCACGCCCGCGATTGCCGGTGCTAGCAACTGCCCGATCGCCTGCGCAAGCTGCATCATGCCGCTGGCGCGCCCAAGCTGATCCTTGGGCACGAGCTGCGTGATCGCGGCGGCGAATGCTGGAAACTGGAACGCGCCGAAGCAGCCGCTCATGATCACGATCGGATAGATCAGGTAGACGTCCAGGCGATCCATCCACAGCAGCAGCACCAGCGAGATGGTCGCCAGCGCGCCGCCGAGATCGCTCAGGATCAGCGTCGTCTTCCGATTCCAGCGATCGACCAGCACCCCGGCGAAGGGCGAGAGCAGGATGACCGGCAGAAAGCCAAAGAACGACAGCAGCGTAAGCTGCGTCGCCGAGCCGGTCTGCTGGTAGATCCACACGGGCAGGCCGAAGCCGGTCAGATTAGTGCCCAGGATCGAAACCAACTGGCCGATCCAGATCAGCATGAACGTCTGCATGCCGCGCGTTGCCGCGCCCTGTTCCGCTGCTTGAGCTTGTTTCATGGTACGCTCCTGTCTGCTATCCGCTTTCGGTTTGCGGGCCTCATGGCCGCCTGATCAGCGCCAGCACATCGCCGATCCGCTGCTCAGGCTGCGCCGCCATGCCCTCTAGCATCGCGCAATAGTCGGCCATCATCCGCTCGATCGTCGCGGGATCGAAGTAGCGTCGATGATACGACAAAAGCAAAACCAGCGCACGGAACGGCCAGATCGACACACGCAGCGGAAACTCGGTCTGCGTCTCGCCGGTGACGGGCTGTACGTCGGAGCTGGACACTTTCTGCATCACAGACGTATCGATCGGAAAGTTCTCAAAGGTTAGATGGCTCTCGAAGAGCGGCAGATCGTCGGGCACATCGCTCCACGCCTTGATCTTGCGCAGTGGCGTGTACTCATACTGCCGCAGCTCAAGATGCTGCGCCTGAAACTCGCGCAGCCAGGGCAGCAGCGGCGCGTCCGGCTCGATCTGCACGCGGACCGGCAGAAAGTTATTGTACGAGCCGACCATATACTCGACGCCCGCGAGATCAGCGGGGCGGCCCGACATGACCGAGCCATAGACCACGTCGCGCTCGCCGGTGTAGCGGCTCAGCAGCAGCGCCCACGCGCCCTGGAGCAGCGTGTTGAGCGTCAACTGGTGCTGTCGCGCCCGCGAGCGCAGCGCCGTCGAGGCCGCCACCGACAAAAGCTGCTGGTACGAGATGTAGCCGTCGACCGGCTCCGGCTTGTTGCCGGGCGCGCGCGCGACGATCGGCGTGGGCCTGGTAAAGCCGTGCAGGGTTTGACGCCAGAACGTTTCGGCAGCCGCCAAATCTTGCTGGTAGACCCAGGCGATATAGTCGCGGTACGGACGCGGCAGCTCGACCGGATGCTCCTCGCCGCGCGCGTACATATCGTAGAAGGTAAAGAGATCCTTGAAGAGCAGCGGAAAGCTCCAGCCGTCTTGCAGCATATAGTTGAAGGTCCACAGAAAATGGTAGGCGTCCTCGCCGACCTGGAACAAGGCCACATGCGTAAACGGCGCGCGCGATAGATCGAAGCCGCGCTGCCGGATCGCCTCGACGTACGCCTCGATCTGCGCGGTCTGCTCGTTGGGCGCGAGGTGCCGGTAGTCGAGGCGCTGGACCGCAAAATCGACCCGATCGTGAACGACTTGCAGCGGACGTTCCAGCCCCTCCCAGACAAACGACGTGCGCAGTATCGGATGGCGCGCGATGACCGTGTGCCAGGCGCGCTCAAAGGCCGAAGGATCGAGCGGCTGCAAGAAGAACGTGCCATACACGAGGTACAGCCCCGGCTCAGGGTGGTTGACATACTGGAACAGCTTGTGATCCTGCATCGACGCAAGTGGGTACATGTCGGCGACGTGCTGCCGCTCGCTGAGGATACGATCGAGTGTCGCCTGGTCGAGCCGTGCCAGCGGAAAGTCCGAGGGCGTGAAGCCGCCCGCGCCCGGCGACAGGCAGTGGTCGATCAGCGATTGAAGCGCCGTCTCTGTCGCCTGGGCCAGCGCCGCCACCGTCTCGCGGCGGTAGGTCGCGTCGCGGTAGATCCACACGAGGCGCAGCCGCCCATCAACAACCTGCGCGTCGATCTCAAGCTGGTAGCTCGGCTGCGGCGGCGCGGGCGAATCGTCGGCCACGCCGAACAGCTCGTCTGCCTGCGGCGCGTCCGGCTCATGATAGGCGAAGCGGATCGCCGCCTGGGGCAGCGCCGCCAGCCGCTCGCGCAGCGCGGCATCGGCGCTCAGATAGCGCAGCATGCCATAGCGAAGGCCGTCGCTGGGCACGGCCCGAAGCTGCTCCTTGATCGCCTTGATCGCGCCGCCCGGCGTGGTATCGTTCAGCTCAAGCAGCAGCGGGAAGCGGCTGGTAAAGAGCCCGACCGTGCGCCGGACATCCAGGTCGATCGCGGCATGCTGGCGTGCGCTGCGCTCAAGATCGAGCAGCAGGCTGCGCGATCCAGCCCAGCCCATCACCGCCTGCGCCAGCGCCGCCAGCAGCAGATCCTCGGCGCGGGTGCGATAGGCGCGATGTGCCCCGTCGAGCAGCGCGGCGGTCGTCGCGGCGTCCAGCGTGATCGCGAATCGCCGCGGCGCGTCGCCCGACCCGTCGGCGGGCGAGTCCACCGGCAGCCTACCGACCGTAGCGCGTCGTCGATCCAGCCAGTAGTCGATCTCGCCGATGGGGACATCCTCGTTCGCCAGCGCTGCCAGCCGCTCGGCCCACTGCTTGAACGCGGCGGTCTTGGGCGGCAACTGCGCCGACTCGCCCTCGCCAGGCTGGCGGTACGCTCGTCGCAGATCCTCGATCACGATCGGCCACGACTCGGCATCGGCCACGAGCTGATGGATCGCCAGCAGCAGCCGCGATCCGCCGTCGGGATCGTCCAGCAGCACCGCCCGCAGCAGCGGCGCGTTTGTCGGGTACAGCGCGCACTGAAGCTCGGCGGCTGCCTCGATCGTCGCGGTATCCAGCGCCGTGCAGGCGCGGCGCTCAAGCAGCGGCGGATCGTCCGGCCCGGCGTTGTGCTGCTGCCAGCCCGTGGCATCCCGCTCGAAGCGCAGACGCAGCGCGTCGTGATGGGTCCAGACCTCCTGTAGCGCCTGCTCCAGCCGCGCGGCGTCGAGATCGGGCGGCGTTTCCAGCAGCAGCACGCGACTCCAGGGCTGCGGCTGGACGAAGAACCAGCGCTGAAGCGGCGTCAGCGGCACCGGCCCCGTCACCAGGCTTTGCTCGACACCGGCGATCGGCTCGGCCACGGCGGCCAGCTCGGCGATCGTCTGATGCTGGAACATCTGCCGGGGCGTGATGTGCAGGCCCGCCTGCGTTGCCCGCGCGACGATCTGCATGCTGCGGATCGAGTCGCCGCCGAGCGCGAAGAAGTTGTTGTGGACGCCGATCTGCTCAAGGCCAAGCACCTGCGACCAGATCCGCGCCAGCGTCTCCTCGACGGGCGTGCGCGGCGCAACGAAATCCTGCTCCAGTTCGGGCACGGCCTGCGGCGGCGGCGGGAGCGCCTGCCGGTCGAGCTTGCCGTTGGGCGAGATCGGCAGCGACGGCAGCAGCACAAACGCCGAGGGGATCATGTAGTCGGGCAGCTTTTCCTGAAGATGCTCGCGCAGCTCCGGCGTAAGCTGGCGCGCAAGCTGATCATAGAGCGGGCTGTTGGCGTAGGCGCTCCACGGGCGCGGCGCGGCGCGCTCCTCGGCTGGTGTTATCACCGGGGCGTTCGCGCTGGCCGCCCCGTCGCGCCGGAAGATCACGTCATAGCAGCCGTCAGCGCCATTGGCGGACCACATAATCTCGACGGCGTAGGACAGCTCGGCCTCCAGCGCCCAGATCGCCTCAGGATCGACAGCGCTGCCGTCGCGCCGCAACTGGGCGCGCAGCTCATCGACGGTCGCGGGCCGGGCGGCGGCGCGCATCTGTGCCAGCGCTTGCATCTCAAGCGACAGACGGGCGTTCGGCACACGGGCGATACCAAGCAGATCGGGAGCGTCGGCGCGCAAGATCTCACGCACGGCGGCGATGCTCAGGCCATCGGCCTGCCAGTCGAGCCAGCGGACATCGTGCGGCGGCTGCGCCGCGCCCAGGTGCAGGATCACATCGTAGCGGAACCGCGTTAGCTCGTTGTGATCGTGGCCGCGCTTGAGCAGGATCTCGACGCGGGCGATCGGCAGCCGGTCGCGCAGGGCGTAGAACAGCGCCGGATCGATCACCAGCTCCTGCTCCTGCGCCATCAGCTTGCGCACGCGGTGCTGCAACTGCGTCGTGGTCATCGAGTCGGGCGCGCGGTACAGCTCGATCGAGGTGTAGAACGCCTCAAGCAGCGGATAGCTGCGCAGATCGCCAAGGAAGATCGCGCCGCCGGGCACCACGGCTCGCGCCGCGCCGTCGAGCACATCCAGCAGATAATCGACACTTGGAAAATACTGCGCCACCGAGTTGAGCACCACCACATCGAAATGCTGCTCCGGTATGCCCGCAAAGTCGTCGGCGCTGCGCTGGAAGAGCGTCACCTGCGGCAGATCCAGCTCCGGTCGGGCAAGCTGCCGCCTGAGGTAGTCGATCGCGGTCGGCGACAGATCGGTGCCCCAGTAGCTCGCGCATTCGGGCGCGATACGGAAGAGCAGCAGGCCGGTGCCGCAGCCTAGCTCCAGCACCTTGCTCGGCTGCCGCGCCAGAATCCGCGCGACGGTCTGATCGACCCACTCCTGCATCGCCTGCGCGGGCAGCGCCGCGCCCGTGTAGCTGCTGTTCCAGCCCACGATATTAAAGGTGCCGTCGCCGTCGGCCTGCGACGCGCTGTAGGTGTCGTTGAAGACCTGCTGCCAGCTCGTCACCTGCTCAGAGGCTAACGTTCCAAGTTCCAAGTTTCGCGTTTCAAGTTCGGAGTTGCGGCCCTCACCCCCAACCCCCTCTCCCATTGCGAGGGGAGAGGGGGAAGAACTTGTGGGGGACACCCCCACACCCCCGGCCTTCGCAGTGCTCGGCACGACATACGCCACCAGCCGCTTCGCCCCAGGGGCACCCGCCGGATGATCTTCGCGCGCCAGCACCGCGGTCGTCTGGACGGCGGGATGCTGCCGCAGGATCGCCTCGATCTCGCCCAGCTCGATACGGAAGCCGCGCACCTTGACCTGATCGTCCAGGCGGCCCAGAAACTCGACGTTGCCGTCTGGCAGGTAGCGCGCCAGATCGCCGGTGCGGTAGAGGCGCGATCCCGGCTCCTGGGAGAAGGGATCGGGCACGAACTTCTCGGCGGTCAGCGCGGGCCGCTTGAGATAGCCACGCCCAACCTGTACGCCGCCGATGAACAGCTCGCCGGGCACGCCCACCGGCACCGGCTGCAAGCGGCGATCGAGCAGATGAATCCGCACGTTGGCGATCGGCTTGCCGATCGGCACCGTCGACAGGCCGGAGTCAAGACGGCACGCCCACCACGTTACGTCAACTGCCGCCTCGGTCGGGCCGTAGAGATTATGCAGCTCCACGTCGGGCAGCAGCTCGAAGAAGCGCTTCTGGAAGGAGAAGGGCAGCGCCTCGCCGCTACAGATCACGCGCCGCAGCGATCGGCAGGCAGTCACATTCGGCTCTTCGAGAAAGACCTGCAACATCGACGGCACGAAATGCAGCGTCGTGATCTGCTGATCGACGATCAACTGCGTCAGGTAGGCGCTGTCTTTGTGGCCTTCTGGCCGGGCCACCACCAGCCGCGCCCCGGTGATCAGCGGCCAGAAAAACTCCCAGACCGACACATCGAAGCTGAAGGGCGTTTTTTGCAGCACGCAATCGTCGGGCGTAAGCTGGAACGCCTGCTGCATCCAGAGCAGCCGGTTGCGGATCGCGCGGTGGGTGTTGAGCGCGCCCTTGGGCAGGCCGGTCGAGCCGGAGGTGTAGATCATATACGCCAGATGCTCATCGGTCGTCAGCAGCGCCGGATTGTGAGCCGGGGATTGCGCGATCTCGCTCCAGTCGGCGTCGAGACGCACCACGCTCTGCCGCACGCCGTCGAACAGCTCCGGCAGATCGTCGAGCACCTTGCTCTGCACCAGCAGCACGGGCGGCGCGGCGTCGGCGAGCATAAACTGAAGCCGATCCAGCGGATAGGTCGGATCGAGCGGCACATACGCGCCGCCCGCCTTGAGCACGCCCAGCAGCGCGATCACCAGCTCGAACGAGCGCTCCGCACACACGCCGACCAGCGTCTCGCCCTGAGGGCACCCGCCGACGCCGAGCGAGCGCAGATGATGCGCCAGGTGATTAGCGCGGCGATTCAGCTCGCGGTAGCTGAGCGTCTGCCCCTCGAAGACCAGCGCGGCGGCATCGGGCTGCCGCGTGGCCTGGGCCTCGAACAACTGCACGATGTTGCGATCGGTGGGATAGTCCACGTCGGTCGCGTTCCACTCGGCCAGCCGCGCGCGCTCCGCATCGGTCAGCAGCGGCAGATCGAGGATCGGCTGCGCGACATCGACGACGATGCTGCGAAGCACGCTCTGGAAGTGGCCCTGCAAGCGCTCGATCGTCGCGGCCTCGAAGAGATCGGTGTTGTACTCGATCATCGCGTACAGCGCGTCGGCATGCTCCTCGATCGACAGCCAGATGTCGAACTTGGCGGTCGAGCTTTGCAGCGGAACCGCGCTGACGGTAATGCCCGGCAGCTTCAGGTTGGTCGACGGCGTGTTCTGGAGCACAAACATCACCTGAAACAGCGGATTGCGGCTCATGTCGCGCTCAGGATGCAGGATCTCGACCAACTGCTCGAAGGGCACGTCCTGATGGGCATGCGCGCCCAGCAGCGTCTCGCGCGCGCGCTTGAGCAGCTCGCGGAACGTGGGATTGCCGCCCAGGTTGGTGCGCAGCACCAGCGTGTTCGCGAAAAAGCCGATCAGATTCTCCGTCTCGACGCGCGACCGACCCGCGATCGGCGAGCCGACCAGAATATCCTCCTGGCCGCTGTAGCGCGCCATGAGCACCTGGAAGGCCGCCAGCAGCGTCATGAAGAGCGTCACGCCCTCCTGGCGGCTCAGCTCCTTGAGCGCGTCGGCGAGGTCTTTGTGCAGCACGAACGACTGGGCCGCGCCTCGGAAGGTCTGGACCGGCGGGCGCGGATGATCGGTCGGCAGCTCAAGCGCCGACAGATGACCGCCAAGCTGCTGCTTCCAGTAGTCGAGCTGCGCGGCCAGAACGTCGCCCTGCAAGCGCTCGCGCTGCCACTCGGCGAAATCGGCGTACTGGATCGGCAGCTCCGGCAGCGGCGAGGACTGGCCCGCGACGAACGCACCGTAAAGCGCGACCAGCTCGCGCACAAAGATGCCGAACGACCACGTATCCGAGACGATATGATGCATCGCCAGCAGCAGCACATACTCCGTATCGGCCTGGCGCACCAGCCTGGCGCGGATCAGCGGCCCTTGCGCCAGATCGAACGGCTGGCGCGTCTCGGCCTCGATCAGCCGTTGCAGCTCGGCGTCGCGACCCGCCGGATCGAGCGCGCGCAGATCGATCTGCGGCATTGCGACCGAGAGCGCGGCAGCGACCGCCTGCACGGGCTGCCCGTCGACGGTGGGAAACACCGTGCGCAGCGAATCGTGACGCCTGACGATCTCATTGATCGCGCGCTCGAAAATGCTGGCGTCGAGCGGCCCGCTGAGACGGACGACGGTAAGGATGTTATAGGCCGGGCTGTTCGGCACGAGCTGATCGAGGAACCAGAGCCGCTGCTGATTAAACGACAGCGGAGCCGGTCCCGTCGCGGCGCGGCGCGGAATCTCGCCCTCGGTCGTCGTGAATTCGCCGCGCTTCCATTTTTCCAGCAGCGCGCGCTTCGCGCCTGAGAGCTGCGATCGTCGTTCGGAAAGGCTGTCCGACTTAGACATGATGTACCTCTATCACAGCAGCGACCGGGCGTTAGCGAAACATCTTCGCCATCAGCCGCTGCGCCTCTTCTTCGGGTAGCTCTTCGAGCTTTTCAATCAACAATTCTTCGATCACCTCGGCCTGACTCGCGACCGTGACGGCATCGAAGAGCCTGCTCAGCGGCAGGTCAACCGGAAAAGCCTCACGGAGCCGCGCGATCAACTGGGTGGCGAGCAGCGAGTGGCCGCCCAGATCAAAGAAATTATCGTGGACGCCGACCTGCTCGATGCCCAGGATCTCCTGCCAGATCGCGGCGATGCTGCGCTCGAACTCGTTGTCCGGCGCGACATACTCGGTCATCAGGCTGGGACGCGGATGCACCGCCGCCGGGCCTGTGATCTGCGGCTCCGAGGGCGGCAGCTCCGCCTGGGACTCCGCAGCGTTCGCGCTAAGCTGCAAGCCCTGGCTCTGCGGATCGACCCAGTAGCGCTGCCGCTCGAAGGGATAGGTCGGCAGCGGCACGCGCTGGCGCTGCTCGTCGGCGTAGAAGCGCTCCCAATCGACGGACGCGCCCGCCAGCCAGAGCTTGCCGAGCGTGCCGAGCACAAACGCCAGATCGTCGGCCTCGTCCTGCGCGTGCGGCAGCGACGATAGAATCGTGCGGCCACTCGTCGGGTCGGGGTGCTGCCGCGCAATGGTGCTCAGCGCGCGCCCAGGCCCGACCTCAAGCAGGATGCGCTCAGGCTCCTGTAGCAGCACGGCCAGACCGTCGGCAAAGCGCACCGCATGCCGCAGATGCCGCGCCCAGTAGCGCGGATCGGTCGCCTGCTCCGGCGCGATCCAGGTGCCGGTGACGTTCGAGATGAAGGGCAGCGCGGGCGGGCTGAGCCGAAGCTTCCCGACCTGCTCGGCGAACGGCGCGACGATCGGCTCCATCATCGCCGAGTGGAAGGCGTGCGACGTGTGCAGCCGCCGCGTGGCGAGATCGCGCGCGCCAAGCTGGCGCTCAAGCTCGTCGATCGCCGCCGCCGGGCCGGAGACGACACACAGCGCCGGGCCGTTGACCGCCGCCAGCGACAGCTCAGGACCGAGCAGCGGCGCGACCTCCTGCTCCGGCAGCGGCACGCTCAGCATCGCGCCTGAGGGTAGCGCCTGGATCATGCGGCCACGCAGCGCAACCAGCGCGAGCGCGTCTTCCAGCGAGAAGACGCCCGCCAGCGTCGCCGCGACATACTCGCCGATCGAGTGGCCGATCAGCGCATCGGGCCGCACGCCCCACGACATCCAGAGCTGCGCCAGCGCATACTCGATCACGAAGAGCGCGGGCTGCGTCAGCGCGGTCTGTTCGAGCTGCGCCGCCGCCTCGCTCAGCGAATCGGCCTCGCCATACAGCAGCGTCCGCAGATCGATGCCGAGATCCGGCTGAAGCAGCTCGCAGCAGCGATCGACCGTCTCTTGAAACGTCGGCTCGGCGGCGTAGAGCGCGCGGGCCATGCCGGGATACTGCGTGCCCTGGCCCGAAAACAGGAACGCGACCGGGCGGCGCTGCTGCTCCTGGGCGTAGGAGAAGATCCGCGTCGGATCGCGCGACTCCAGCGCTGTCATCGCGTCGGCCACGTCGCGGCAGACCAGAAACCGGCGCTGGCTGAAGACGCGCCGACCCAGGCCGAGCGTAAAGGCGACATCGGCCAGATTGAGGTCGGGGTGCCGCCGCAGATGCGCCCCCAGATTGGCGGTCGCCGTGTCGAGCGCGGTCGGCGTTTTGGCCGAGAGCGTAAGCACCTGCCAGGGCCGCGACGGGCCGGACGGCTCAGGCTGCGGCGCTTCCTCGACGATCACATGCGCGTTGGTGCCGCCCATGCCGAACGAGCTCACGCCAGCGCGACGCGGCCCGTCGGAGCGCCACTCGCGCAGCGCGGTATTGACAAAAAACGGGCTGCGCGCAAAGTCGATCCGGGGATTGGTCTGCTGGCAGTGCAGGCTGGGCGGAAGCTGCCGATGTTGCAGCGCGAGCACCGTTTTGATCAGCCCCGTGACACCGGCGGCGGCGTCGAGATGCCCGATGTTGGTCTTGACCGAGCCGAGCGCGCAGAAGCCGGTCTGATCGGTCTGCGCGCGAAACGCCTGGGTTAGCGCCGTAATCTCGATCGGATCGCCGAGCGTGGTGCCGGTGCCGTGCGCCTCGATGTAGCTGATCGTGTCGGGATCGACGCCCGCGATGGCCTGGGCCTCCTCGATCACTGCCGCCTGCGCCTCGACGCTGGGCGCTGTGTAGCCCACCTTGGCCGTGCCGTCGTTGTTGATCGCCGAGCCGCGAATCACCGCGCGGATACCATCGCCGTCCTCCAGCGCATCGGCCAGCCGCTTGAGCACGACGATGCCGATGCCGTGCCCGCCGACGGTGCCCTGCGCCTCCGCGCTGAAGGCGCGGCAGTGTCCGTCGGGCGACATGATCCCGCCCTCGGAGTACCAGTAGCCCATATTCTGCGGCACGCCGATCGAGACGCCGCCCGCCAGCGCCATGTCGCACTCGCCGTTGAGCAAACTCTGACAGGCCAGATGCGTCGCCACCAGCGAGGTCGAGCAGGTGGTCTGGACCGTGACGCTGGGGCCGCGCAGGTTCAGCTTGTACGAGGTGCGCAGCGTCAGATGATCTTTGTCATTGCCGATCAACGTCTGGTACAGCCCGACCGACGCGAGCACCTCGCGGTTGGCCGCAAGGTTGAAGAGCAGGTAGGTGCTGATGTTGCTCCCGGCGAAGACACCGATCAGGCCGGGATAGCGATCGGGATCGTAGCCCGCGTCTTCGAGCGCCGCCCAGGCACACTCAAGGAAAAAGCGATGCTGCGGGTCCATGATCTCGGCCTCGCGCGGCGTGTAGCCAAACGCGGTCGCGTCGAACAGATCGGTATCGTCCAGCGCGCCAAAGGCGTTGACGTACGCGGGATTGCGCAGCGTCGCCGGGTGAACGCCCGCCGCCAGCAGCTCCTCCTCGGAGAAAAACCTGATCAGCTCATCGCCAGCGGCCAGATGCCGCCAGAACGTATCGAGATCGCGGCTCTGCGGGAAGCGCCCCACCAGGCCGACGATCGCGATGGCCTGATCCATCGTATCCGCGTTACTCATCGCGACCCACCTTCTGTCTGCGCGCGGCCCGGTGCTGCTGCCGACGGCCCTGCTGGCGCTGTGTCGATTCGCGCCGCGTCCCGACGCGATCGATGCGCGGCTCGTCGGTGGAGCGCTCCGGCTGCTCCGCGCTCAGATACGCCGCCAGCGCGCCGATCGTCGGATACTTGAACAGATCGACCATCGGAATCTCGCGGTCGAGCGTCGTCTGGATCGCGCTATGCACCTGAACCATGGTCAGCGAGTGACCGCCCAGCTCAAAGAAATTATCGTGAATGCCGACATGCTCGACACGCAGCACATCGCGCCAGATTCCGGTCAGCGTGCGCTCAAGCTCGGTGCGCGGCGCGACATAGACCCGCTCCGCCGGTCGCTGCGCATCCGGCGCTGGGAGCGCCCGCCGATCGACCTTGCCGTTCGCGTTCAGGGGTAGAGCATCCAGCACCACGAACGCACTCGGCAGCATATAGTCGGGCAAGCGATCGGCGAGGAAGGCACGGAGTTGCGTGTTCAACGTTCCGAGTTCTTGGTTCTCCGTTTGTTCCGTTGTTCTTTGTTCTACCACATACGCCACCAGCCGTTTGTCCGGGTGCCCGCCTGCGGGCGGCTGATCCTCGCGCGCCAGCACCACGGCCTCGCGCACGTCGGGATGGCGCAGGAGCACCGTCTCGATCTCGCCCAGCTCGACGCGGAAGCCGCGAATCTTCACCTGATGGTCGATCCGCCCCAGGAACTCGATCGCGCCGTCGGCGCGGTAGCGCGCCAGGTCGCCGGTCTTGTAGAGCCGCGCACCAGGATTCTGGCTGAACGGATCGGGGATGAAGCGCTCGGCGGTCAGATCCGGTCGCCCGTTGTAGCCGCGCGCGAGCTGCGCCCCGCCGATGTACAGCTCGCCGGGCACGCCCACCGGCACCGGCTGCAACCGCGCGTCGAGCAGGTAGATCTGCGTGTTCGCGATCGGATGTCCAATCGGCACCTCCTGGTCGGACGTGTCCGGCTGGAAGACCCAGGCGGTCACGCTGATCGATGCCTCGGTCGGGCCGTAGAACTGGATCAGATCGGCGTCCAACCTGGCAAAGAAGCGCTCCGGCAGATCTCTGGGCAGCGCCTCGCCGCCGCAGAAAACGCCGCGCAGCCGATCGCAGCCGTCGAGGCCGGGCGCGTCCAGCACCACCTGGAGCAGCGACGGCACAAAGTGCGCGACTGTCACCTGC
>DASUTC010000188.1 GCA_036374795.1 Herpetosiphonaceae bacterium | reverse complement strand
AGAGATGCAGCCGCCATCATGTCGCTTTACCCCACCACACGGAGCGAGCTGCTGAGCTTCGCGAGGGCTCGCCAACCCTGCCGACCCTCCGGCCGCTCGCGGCGCGGTCTCGAGACCCAGACCCAGAGCCGCCAACAGCTGCACCCGCGTGCAGTGTTTTACGAGCTGCAAACGCAACAAGGCGCACCGATGCACTGACAGTGCTTCGGCACGCCTCGATAGAGCGCAGCTGAGAGCTTCAGACGGCCGCGGGCGGCGCGAGTGACCCGCAGATCGGCACGGCTTCACCGCGGCGAGGTGGAGGCGTCCAGACAAGCCAGCTGGCCATTTGCAGACGCGTCTGCTTGATGAGCGCTTCCGTCGCATCGCTCGCGCGACGCCAAGCCGTGCGGATCAGGCCGGCACGGATGCAGTAACGGTTAATCACGCCTTCTGCTTGGCCGCGGCACTCGAACGGCTCGCACTTCGCGCGAGGCGTGCGCCAGCGCTGCAACAGATCGGTGCACTCGTCGATCTCAGCGAGATCGCGCTGCAGCGTTCGCACGTTGTACGGCTCGCGCAGCGCGCTCCGGAGCATGAGCACGAGCAACGTTTGCGGAACACCGCACGTCACTACAAGCGGCTCATCGCTCGTGCTGCCCGTGACTGCACTGCGCGGCAGCTCGAACGGAGACATCAGCAGGAACACGATCAACGCGACTTTCCGACGCGCACGAAACGCCGCCCAATCGTCGCGCTGAAGCTGGCCGGGCACGCGATACAGGCCGGCCGCTTCGACCTCGAGGGCGATGCCCGCACCGCATGTTTTCCGCACCCATTCGAGCGCGCCAGCGATCGCGCGCGTGTCGTCTAAGAAGTCGTGGCACAGGTCGAAAGCTTGGCGCGGAACCTCGAGGCAGCTGAGCTTGCGGCGATCAGCTTCACGGTTCGCTTTGGCAACGGCCGCGTGCATCGCGCGGCAACGGCGCACCCAATACGCGAGCGCGCGCGGGTTGCGCGTCAGCGACGAGGGCGCGCCGGGCTCGCGCACCGGAGCACCGTCAGCGGAAGCTTTCCGCTGCGATTGTTTCCCAGACTGCGCGCGCGATCTGTGCTTGCCCGCTCGAGGCGCTGTGCGCCCCCCGCTGACGTTCGGCGCTTCGGCCGACACCGTTGGAGCGGCGGAGGGCTCGCGCCCCCCTAACTCGCCGCCACCGGCCGCCACGGGGCTTTGGTAGAGCTCTACCTCACCCTCCGGCAGGGGAGGGCGAGCGAACCGCTCGAGCGCACCGAGCGCGAGCGCTTCGACGCGTGCCCTAGCCTTCGTGCTGGCTCCGGCGTCCGTCAGCTCGGGCTCGTGCGCCACCAGCTCGCGCACCCCGAGCGCGCGCTCAGCCGCGAGCATCGCCTGCTTGGCGCGCTCAGCCCCGCACCAGTCCGGCACGACGGACGGATCTTCGCCGTTTGGTTGGGCGTCGTGCTCGTTTTCGTGTAGGTTTGTTGGCACTCGGCGGCGTGGAATAGACGCAAGTCGGGTAAGCGCGGAGACGGATGGAACGTCGAAGCGCAGCGGGTTGAGAGGCCTCTCGCCGACTGGCGATCAGCTCAAAACCCCGTGTCTCTGTGGTGCGGAACGAACGCACCAGCAGAGGCACGTTGTTCGCACGTAGTGATCGCGATCTCCAAGTTTTAGGGGAAGGGTATCTGTTGAGCGACAGCCGCCGCACACGGGATCTCCTGTGCGCACGCTCCCCGATCGTCAAACGATCACGCGCACTTGCGGACTGACGCTGATCGCACACCTGAACTTAAAAAAGTGCGAGCAGAGGCCACAGCACCGCCCAAATTCGAATTGCGATCGGCGATCTGAGGCCCGTTTCGCACTGCGTTTGGCTCGATTCTCGAGGCTTTTCGATCACATCGCGCTCGAGCCCCGCTTCACCGAAGACGGCACCGGCCGGAAGTGATCGAGGCCGGTCTATTTCCAGTGTTCAAGAGGCGCAGCATGTGCTCGCAGCGCAGACGCAGATCCGCCAGCAGCTGACGGCGGCGCACACGTGCGCGTTGCGCTCACTGAAATTCTTCACATGACGCGCTGCGCTTGAGCCGCTGACGGCTGCACTGCGATCCTGTGCGACACCTTCACCCCTTTTGAGGAGATCGCAGCGCATGGCCCAAAACACGAGCCTCACCAAAGAGCAGGCGATCCGCCGTCTCGCATCGAGCGCGCGCCGCAATGCGCGTCAGTGCGTCGCAAACAAAGCTGTTCAGGTCGCTATCGTGCGTAAGATCGCGCTGGCGAGCGGCGCTGGACTGATCGGCGGACTGAAGCGCGCGGGCGTGCCCAACACGATCGGCGATTCGTTCCCCTGGAAGCTCGCAGCGTGGCCCGTGCTGCTCGTCGCGGAAGCCTTCATCCCGAACGACTGGATCAGCGCCATCGCGGGCGGTCTCGGCGATGCAACGCTCGTGACGTACACCGATCGCCTGATCGTCAACACGGCCGACCCTAACGCGAAGTGGTACCAGGTCGCTGGCGAGCTGCCCTGAGCGCAAGAGCATCCGCGCAATCACGCGCGGTGTAACTAAAGCGCTGCAGCCGTGAGCTGCAGCTTGCGCGAGCGTCGCCTGCGGGCGCTCGCACGAGTGTTTGCATGGCTAGAAACGACGACTACGTTAGCGAGATTCTAAACCGTGTTGCCGGCGAAGATGACGACGTCGCAGGCGAAGACATGGACGTTGCCGGCGACGATGAGATCGGACTCGACAGCGAGACCGAGTCTTATATCGCTGGTGAGATCGCTGGTCTCGTCGAAGTCGGAGCGCTGACGGAAGTCGGCGCGCAGAAAGCACGCAAGGTGATTCGCAAGGCAACGCTTGCGAGCCGAGCGGGCAAGCAACAGCAACGGCCAGCGCAGAACCGCGCAGCCGCGCGACCACAAGCACGACCTCAACAAGGAGCTGCGCGACCCATGGCACAGAATCAGTTTGTACGTTCGACACGCGAGACGGAGCGGCGTGCGCCGCTCGGTTTCACCGAAGATGGAACCGGCCGCAACTATTTCAGCCTGGCGGCCACCATCGGCGCCACAACGACGATGCGCGCGAAGGTCTCGCGCGCCGCACACGTCGATCGCCTCCTGATCGTCCCGAGCGCTTCCGGCGTTACGGTGCAGTCGATCCAAGTGGGCGACGAAGAGCAAGTGTTGGCTCCAGGCGTTCCCGCGGAACTGTACGGTCCGAGCGCGCTGAATGACAGCCTGAGCGACAACTTCAGCCCGATCGGGCCTGGCCTGGACTTCGTGATCACCCTCAAAAACACGGTGGCCACGGCGATCACGGGGACCATCGGCACCAAGTGCACGGTCTACCGCTGACACTTCCTTAGCGGCGCAGCCGTCAGCTGCTTGCAGCTAACGGCTGCGTACGCTCAGCCTCGGTCACAACACCCCCCAGAGCGGTTGTGTGCCCCGTGGCCGCTGAAGACTGAACGGGGCTTGATCACGCAGACACGCAACCCACACACACGACGGAGGCCACATGGGCGCGATGACACTGGTTTCGCCACGAACAGACGCAGACGTGGACACCGGGCGCCAGCTTTACGAGTGGGTGCGGAGTCGCAAACCGGACGCGCTTTTCAACGTCACAGCCGAGCGCGTGTCTCTGCGTATGCGCTTCATGAACCAGGCGGATCTTACGCTCGGGCTCGACTGCCTCACAGCGTGGAACATTCGCCAGCTGCAGCGCAACACGCTTCCGCCGCTCTATGAGGCGGGCATCGTGTACGAGCGCGAGATCCTGTGCACGCACGACGGCGTGACAGGCATCTGTGAGGAGTGGTGGACCGCGCTCGAGCTGCACAAGCGCAAGAGCGGCGATTGCGAGGACCTCTCAAGCCTTCGTAGCGCTGAGCTGATCCTCGGAGGCGAGCAAGCGCGCGCGCGCGCGAAGCGCTCGAAGATCGGTTGGCACATCCAAGTGCATCGAGCAGACGGCACGATCGAAGACCCCAGCGAAAAACTCGGAATGTGAACGCATGAAAAACTCCGCCGCTCTCCCCGCTGTTGTGCTCGGTGCTGCTGGTCTCACGATCGCAGGCATCGCAGCGATCGCCGCCGCGAAGCGTGCGCCAGGACAACAGCAGCCGGGACAGAAACCGAACCCGCAGCAACCGCCAGCAGCCAACGGCGGCAGCAAGTATTCGCCCGAAACCGCTGCAGCGATGCTCAAGCTGTATCTGACACGCTCGACCATCGCGCCGGAGGATTGGGGCTCGAAGCAGAGCCCGAACCCGATCATCGCCGACGCACAGCGCGACATGGGTGGCGTGGCAGTCGATGGCATCTATGGACCGAAGACGCAGGCACGCGGCGCAGCGCTCACCATGTCGAGCTGGCCAGCTCGACCGGCACCAAAAGCTGCAGCGAAGCCGAGCAGCACGATCCCCAGCAACCCGGTGAAGGTGACCAGCTCGACGACCACCGCCTCGAGCTCCAAGCCGACCACCCCCCCAAAAACCGCGGCAAAGCCGAAGACGCCGAGCGCGAGCGCTCCGACTCCGAACGCGCCACCGGGCGGCGCCACGGTCGATCTGTCGGCTCAAGTCGTCACCACGGAGCGCAGCCCCAAGCAAGCCGCGCAAGCGCTCCACGCGTACGTCACGGGCGTCATTCGCAGCGGGCGCGGCGCTACGGAGCTGGGCAGCAAAGCGGCCCGCAACAACACAGTGGCCGTCGCACAGCGCGACATGCGCGGGCTCGAAGTCGATGGCATCTACGGCCCCAAGACGCAGGCACGCGGCAAAGAGCTACTAGGCATCGAGTTCCCGAGCCGCTACGGCACAAGCACGAAGATCAAGCCACCCGTGCCGCCGCTCACAGCTGCGAACGAGCAACAGCGCGCCGCTGAGGGCTTGCTCGCCTACCTCTCGAAGCCGGGCGCCGATCAGGGCGCCAAAGGCAGGCCGGCCGCGTACGTGAAAGCAGCACAGGCCGCGATGGGTGGCCTAACTGCCGATGGCATCTATGGACCCAACACGCGCGCGCGTGGCGCCGCGCTGACGGGCAAACCGTTCCCACCACGCAAGTAGAGGAGACATCAACATGCCGCCGACAGCGGCAGCCGTCGAGCTGCCAAAACAGACGATCGACTACTTCGAGCACCCGGACGGATCGATCAGCGCGAAGGTGACGATCCTGTTTCCCGACGGGCAGAAGCAGGAATACCTCGAGAGCGTCACGCCTCAAGAGCTAGAAGCTGTTGCAGGCGAATACGTCGGCGCCGAGCTGGCGATCATCGGTCCCGATGGTGAGGTCGGCTTTGGGTTTCTGAAGAAAATTGCGAAGGGGATCAGCAAAGCAGCCAAGGCTGTTGTCACGTCGAAGGTGTTCAAGGTCGCAGCGACAGGGCTGGCGATCGCGAGCCCGATCCTCGGACCGCTCGCGCCGGCAGCGCTTGCAGCTTCGGCCGGTATGGGCATCGCAAGCAAGCTCGCGAAGGCTGGCGCTGCAGCTGCGAGCGGCGCGAAGGAACTGGCGAAGCAGATCACCGCATCGGCACACGTCGACGCGAAAGCCCTCACCAAGACCGCAGCGGGCGCCGCGCAGCTGATGAAACACGCCGACGCGAAGCGCACGGCGGCGGCCAACGTTCCCGCGCGCAAGGTCGCAGCGAAGCCCAAACCGAAGCCGCAGCCGCGAGCTGCAGCGCCAAAGGCGGCGCCGGCGAGGCCTGCGGCAGCTCGACCCGCGGCGCCGGCAGCGCCGGCAGCTCGATCAGAGGCCGATCTGCTCGCGCGCGCGCGAGCTGGACGCGTTCGCAGCAACAAACCCGGCAATATCAGCGATCAGCAGCTGCTGGCGGCGCATCGTGCTGGCCGCATTTTTTGGGTGGTGTGAATGAGCATCGAGAAGATTCCGTTTTCGGGTGGCGTCGTGGAGCTGCGCGGCAGCAGCTCACAGACGATTACGCTCGACAGCAATACACCTGTGGCTGTGAAGTGGGAGCCAGCTGATCGCATCGCGCTAGACGTAGAGGTGCGCGCCGCAATCCAGCAGTATCCCGGACTCAGCAACCAAGCGATCATGCCTGCCCCGTGGGTGCGCTTCCAAACATCCATCGGCCACGGCCGCAGCATTTGGGACGAGCCCCCGAGCAAGTTCGTGCGGGATAACTTCGGCTTTGGGCACGACGATGTGCCCGGCAACAAGGAAATCAGCTGGCCGATCATGCCGGGCCGCGGTCTGTGCCACCGATGCACGGCGCGCGAGTTCACGATCGCCTTCAAAAACTGCGGCTGGTACGGCGGCGAATACACGTTTCGCGATGAGAACGGAGGACTCGAGGAAATCGACTCGGGCGGCGGCGTGATGATTCCCACGTTCCCGAAGATCACGCTCACAGTGAGCATACAACCCGTTTACGGGCTCGACACCGCGCTCAGCTATCGCTATGCGCATTGGGACTTGCGCGACCACGATAAGCGCGTGATTGCCTTTCCTGCAGGCGCGCGCGAGTTCCGCATCTTCGATCTCAGCGGCCGACAGATCGAAGAGAAGCAGCCGCCAGACGGTTGGATGGACCCTTGGGTTACGAGCGATGCATTCCCAACGCGGTTAACCTACGTCGATCAGCTTGGCGCGACCGTGGGCACAGGCGATGACACGCCAGTGGCGTACATCGAAAGTGAAGAGTGGAGCCCGATACCGCTGTTTGCGTGGGGCTTCATGGTCAACCGCAACAGCACAAGCGAAGTGATCGCGACGACTGCCGAGCAGTTCACCGTGGAGTTTCGCTAGCGCATGGCCGCCGCGCTTCCACCGAGCGTCGCCGCGCTCGTGACCGCGGCGGCGGTTCGCTTCAAGGTGCGCCCCGCGCTGGCGCGCGCTGTTGCGTGGGTGGAGTCGCGAGGCAATCAAGCCGCAGTGTCACCAGCGGGCGCTATCGGTGTTATGCAGCTCATGCCTGCGACCGCGCGCGGGCTCGGAGTGGACCCGACCAACTTGCATCAGAACATCGAGGGCGGCGTCCGTCTGCTCGCCTCGCACTTGCGCGACTTTTCGGAAGAGCTGGCGCTCGCGGCGTACAATGGCGGCACCGTGCAACTGTACAAAGACCCCTCACAGTGGCCACCTGAAACACGCGCTTACGTGCCTGCAGTCATGGCACGCGCAGCGCTCGAGGAAGGCGCCGATCCGCAACCCAGCTCGACGTTGACCGACATCGACGCGCAAGGCAGCTCGAGCGCGCTCGTGCTCGGGCTCGCAACCGTGGGCGCTACAGCCGTCTTACTGATCGCAGCAAAGAAGGTGCTGTCATGACACCCGAAAAGCTGCAGAGCTGGATCTATCGGCCTGTCACGAACAGCAAAACGCTGACCCTGACTTTCGTGCCGACGCTCGGGCAAGAGAGCACGATCGCAACCTGGACGCGCGAAGAGGTGGAAGCGCTACGCGAGCAGGGCGGGGTGCACGGCGAAGACGTGCTCGAGACCGCGCGCGAGCACATGGCGGCCGAGCGCGAGCGCGACACCTGCAAGTTTGTGCTTGCATGGTGGGGCGACAAGAACGCGAACCCGCTGCGCTCAACCGTGCTGAAGCTGAAGCCCGACGAATCGACTGCGCCCCCCGATCCGCTCGAAACACTTGCAGCTCAGAGCGGCGGCAATGCGTTTGCGCAAATGCTGCCGTTTTTTCTCAACCACATCTCCCAGACGCAGCGCGCGACGATCGGCTCAATCGGCGTGCTGCTCGCAGCGCACGAGCGCACAGCTTCCATGCAGCAACGCGTGATCGAGAGCCAGCAAGCGCTGATCCAAAAGCTGCTCGAGACGAGCGACGAGCGCGCGCCCGTGGATGCAGCGATGGGTGAGGCAAAGGCTCGCGTGTTGGAGAAGCTCACGAACGCGATCCCTGACGTGGTATCCGCAGCCGTGCAGCTCGCAGCTGGCGGCGGCAAGCTCGCAGCGCCGGCCGCACCCGCGCAGATCGCGCCGCCGAAACCGAAGTCACGCGCGGAGCTGAAAGAAGCCGCGCTCGAGGCGCTCGGAGCCCTCGAGCCCGACGAGATAGCGGGGCTAGTCGTCGATGGCACCGAAGACGACGGAGCGACGGATGACGCGCACTAAGCAGCAGCGCGCCCGTGTGCTGGCGAAGCTGGCCGAGGTGGATTGGCTGCGGCTGATGCAGCGCGCTTCAGTGTTCCTGAGAGACTTTCGCGGAGACGACCCGCGCGACATCCAAGACGATCACGTAACAGAACTTGAGCGCAGCCAGCGGCTGCGCGCTGCGACCGAGGGCGTCACCAACCCGCGCCGCCGCAGCTCGAACCGATAAGGGGATCCCATGGCCACCAAGCGCAAGCAGAGCACGAAGAAAGCAGCCGCCGCACCCGAGCAGAAGCCGAAGCGCCGCAAGCGAAAGAAGGCTGCCAAGCGCCGCAAGCGCGCCGCATCGAGTAGCAGCTCGAGCGCGAGCGGCGGCAGCTCGAAGCGCCGCGGGCGGAAGCCGCTGCAGCTCGTGCTGCGCGTCGAAGACGTGGCGATCAACAGCGCCGCTTTGCAGCGCCTCAGCGACGCCCAGCGGGTCGATCTGGCCGCGATGGACCCGCGCAAGCGCACGTTCGCAACGCGCCCCGCGTGGGCCGCAGATGACGCCGCGTGGCGTCGAGCTGTGCGGCTGGTCAGCCCGCATTGGTCGCGACTGCGGAACCCGTGGCCGACCGTCGCATGGGTGTATTTGCACTCGGGCGGAGCAGTCGCTGAGGGTCGGCGCGGGCTCGCCGCGCGCGAGGATGACGCGCCCCCAGCACGAGGCGCGCGCGCCCGAGCTCGCGCCACTACACGCAGCACACACGACGCTTACAACGATGCAGAAGACGCTGCGCCGCGCGGGCAAACCGTGCGCGTCGAGCAGCTGCACGTCGATGAGACCGGCATCGATCAGAATGGCCAATACCGCGGGCGCGGGTTGTGGTGGCGCGTCTGGAATGCATCGCTCGACAGCGTTGTCCGCGCGACCAGCGCCGCAGCTGCGCGCAAGCTCGTAACCGGATCGTTCTAACGACGGAGGCAGCTGATGGCGACGGACAGACTCATTGCGATCGTTGTCATGACAGTAACGATCGGCGCTTGTGCGTTCGTCGCCAAGCTCTACCAGCTCCCCGAGCTGTACGCTGTGTGCGGGCTCTTGACGTATTTTCTGGGCTCACTCACAGGCAAACCGACGCAGAAGCGCATTGAGCGCACGCTGCGGAAGCTTCCACCGGCCGAGTTAGACAAGCTCTACGAGCGCGTCAGCGGCCGACCTCCGCAACCGTCCAACGCACCCCCACCCGTGAGACTCGACAATGCCTGAGAGCTTCCACGATCGACAGTGGCGCCTAAAGGACGACGCCACCGCCCCCGACCCAGCAACGCGCAACGAGATACAGCTCGCAGCGCTTGGCGAGCGACTCGGCCAGATCCCGCTTCCGGTGCAGCTCGTGAAGCCGGCGAACGGTTGGGACACTAGTTTTGATCTCGATCCGCTGGTGATGACAAACCCGGACCTCGCCGCCAACGGGTGGACGATCAGCCTCACACATTCACCCTACACCGTGCTGACGCGGGCTGGTGACGTGCGATGGCTTGATCACCTATGGGGCGCCGCTCCCAGCGGCCAAACTGCCGGCGTCACTTACAACTATCCGCCCGCTGCTGGCACGTACTACAGCACGCTGTTTGGCGGTCGCTTGCTTCTGCAGCTTCCAGGCGAGACCGACATTTCGATCTGGAGGGCGACGAGCAATGCGCCGTCGATCTACTCTGCAGGCATCGGCGGCGGCAGCACACACAACAATATGCGGTGGATGTACATGGCCAACGGCGCCCCGGGCGCAGCCGGCGTCACGTGCGCTTGGATCAACGACGGTGCGGCAGGGGTAACCGCAGTGGCCGCGGGAATGGGCGTGCAGGACGCGGGATACGGTGCGCAAGCTGTGCATTATGCGATGGAGGCTTGGGCGTCGCAGGTCGGCCACGCCACGGGCCGCTATATGCGCGCAAACTGCCGCCCTCTGTTTGGCCACGGAGCAGGCGGCTATCTGGCGGTTGCCGCAGTACTCGACACGCAGCACGGCAACGGCATCTATGCGAACACGTCGCGGTGTGCCGTTCGACTGCGCTCGGGGCCGATCACGTTTCACAGCAACGTTGTGGCACCCGTCGAGCTGTTCTACATCCGACGCCGCCCACACCGCGCCGCGGCTTACTGGTGATTTTTCTCGCGCTTGCGCTTCAACTCTCACTCAGAAGGATCAGACAGATGGCCTACACACCGACACCGGAGTTTATCGCAGCGCTCGAGCAGATCGACGCGCTGATCGCTGACACCAACACGCCTGCGCCGGTCGCTTCTCTTGCGACCGCAACAAAGGCAGGGATGATGGAGCTTGCTGCCAAGCAGCAGATGCTGCAGACGATGGTCGAGCAGCAGGAGCAGCTGCAGAGCCAGCAGCTGATGGCTGCACCATCGAAACAGGCGCAGCAGATCTCAGACACCGAGCAGCAAGACGGCGTGATCGAAGCCGCGCCGCCGCCGCTCTCGGTTCCTCCCGGCACGTACGAAGCACCACGCACTCCAGCAGCCGCGGCATCTGCAGTGCCGAGCAGCTACGAGGCTTTCCGCGGCGACCCCCAAGGGAAAAAAGATAACCGTTAAGTACATGCAGGCGCGCGCGCTCGCTTCCACCGGGCGCGCGCGACCCTGCGCTAAACGATCACGTCGC
>DASUTC010000187.1 GCA_036374795.1 Herpetosiphonaceae bacterium | reverse complement strand
GTAGTCGAGAGTGCTCTGAGCCGAATCAGCGATTACATCACGCGAGTGGAGATCCACCTGAGTGATGAAAACAGCAACAAGAAGGGCGGCAATGACATGCATTGCGCGATGGAAGCCCGACTCAAAGGCCACCAGCCTATCGCGGTCACTCACCAGGCTGCGACCTTGGACCAAGCCGTTGACGGCGCTACGGATAAGTTGACCCGATTGATCGAGAGCACTCTCGGGCGGCTGCACGATCAAAAGAGCCGCAGGACTGACCCGCCTCCGCCTGGGCCGCAACTCCCAGAGGAGCCATGAGCGACACCGAGCAGATTATCGCCGAGCAATATCGTCTCGGGCGAAATATACCCAAGAGGCCAGGCGGAGGCGGGGCGGGAATTCGGCTTCACCCACGGCGCAAAGAAGCAGCTCTTCCTGAAGATGTGGAAAGCATACAAGGCGCAAAGCAGGTAAGCATGCTTGCATGCACCTGTCCGCGCCATGATCTTCAACGTCCGCTCGATCCCTGAAATCGATTCAGCCCTCGCGAAGATCGAGGACAATGCGGCGCACGCCTGCGCGGCGCTGCAGGGGCTTCCCCCTGATCCCGTCGAGGCGCTGGCCCGGATCAAGTTCGATCCGGTCGGCCGCCATCCGCTCGAACGGCGACTGGTCACCCTCGCGGAAGTCGTCGCCGGGCTGTTGGTCTGCCCCCTGAAAGGTGGTCTTCCCTGAGGCATGGCTTTTTACTTTAACGCCATTTGAGCTGCCTGATAGCTGTGCTCGATGTCGGCGATGTCGGAGGCTTCCGACGCCCCGCGGCGGCCGGCTTCGGCGATGATGGCGGCGTGATCGAACAAAGCGTCGCGTTGGCTGGACAGGCGGACGTTGACCGCGAGCCGCGCAATGATGCTGAGCATCTGGATGATGACCGCGGGGTGGGTGGCTCCGGCTTGCCGGATCTGGTGGAAAGCGACGTCCACGAAACCACGGAAGCTCGACGCTCGGCCGACCACGCGCACCACGCCGGCCTCATCGCAAAACACCTCAGGCTGGAGTTCCCGCCGCATCAGTTCGCCGAGCGCAGCGCCCAAGCGATCGATAACGGCAATGGCGGTGAAGGGATCGTTGATGCCCGACGAAAGCGCGCGCACGGCGATTTCGACCAGGTGGCGGATCGAGAACTCCAGATCCTGGACCGGCGTGCGGTCTTCGCCGACCAGGATCGCGCCTTCGATCTCGGTCGCCAAATCCGGCCCGAGCAGGCGCCCTGGATAGATATCGGCCTTGTGCGATCCGCGAATGACGAAATGACCGGCACGGAAGTCTAGGCGGACCACCGCCTTGTGCCGGCAGGCGATTTCCACGAGCCGCTCATACTCGATCGCCTGCACATAGCCTTCGCCGGACAGCCACAAAGAGGCCGCACGTTCATCGAAGTCGGCCGGCAGCACGTCATCCGCCGTCGGCCGCTCGACGGGCGGTTGGCCGTCGTCCTCCGCCGGCAGTAGGCGTGAGATCGTATTGCGGAGATCCCTGTCGACACGCCGGACCACTGTATCGGAAACGATCGACCGAGCCAAATTGTGGATAAAAAACAGCAGCGCGAACAGGTTGATGAGGGCGAGCGCGGTCCCGAGCGTGACCGCAATGTGCGGCACCGCGGAAATGTCGAGCTCGCTGTTGAGGGTGCGAAGCACTAGCAGGCAATAAATGATGGTCATCAGGAAGATGCCGAACACGAGCTGTGTGCGGAGATCGCCCATGAAGTTGCGGACCAGCCGTGGTCCGAGTTGACTGGCGGCGAGCGTCAACACCACCATGGTGATCGATATGACGAGCGTCGCCATCGTGATCATTGAGGAGAAGACGGTCGATAGCAAATTGCGGGCGTCCTCCGGCCCGCCGCTGTGGAGCCACCAAA
>DASUTC010000186.1 GCA_036374795.1 Herpetosiphonaceae bacterium | reverse complement strand
CTCGCCGGGCACGCCCACCGGCACCGGCTGGCCGCGCCGATCCAGCAGGTAGATCCGCGTGTTGGCGATCGGACGACCGATCGGCGGGATGCGCTGCGTGCCGTCGAGCGCCGCCAGCGTCGCACAGACCGTCGTCTCGGTCGGGCCATAGCCGTTGAACATCTGCCGCCCGCGTGCCCAGCGCGCCACCAGATCGCCGGAGCAGGCTTCGCCCGCCACCAGCAGGTGCGTCAGGTGCGGCAGCTCAGCGGGCGGCAGCACGGCCAGCGCCGAGGGCGGCAGCGTCGCCACGGTGATCGCCTCGGCTTCCAGCAGGTGCAGCAGATCCGGCCCTGGCCGCAGCGCCTCCTCCGGGGCCAGCACCAGCGTCGCGCCGCGCAGCAGCGCCATACAGACCTCCCAGACCGCCGAGTCGAAGCTGAACGAGGCGAATTGCAGCACCCGGCTCTGCCGATCAACGCCCACGGTCTGGCGCTGGACCAGCGCGATGTTACCCAGGCCGCGATGGGTCACGAGCACGCCCTTGGGCCGTCCGGTCGAGCCCGACGTGTAGATCACATACGCCAGATGGTCGGGCGACAGCAGCACATCGGGCGGCGTCACCGGCTGCCGCGCGATCTGCGGCCAGTCGGCATCCAGGCAGATGATCGCCGCGTCGTGGGCGGGAGCCTGCGCCACCAGCCGCTCCTGTGTCACCAGCACCCCGATCTGCGAGTCGTGGAGCATGAACTGGAGCCGCTGCGCCGGGTAGTGCGGATCGAGCGGCACGTACGCGCCGCCCGCCTTGAGAATGCCCAGCATGCCGACGATCAGATCGAGCGAGCGCTCACAGCAAAGCCCGACGCGCGCCTCGTCCTGCTGGCACCGGCCGACGCCGCGCTGCCGGAGTTCGTGCGCCAGTTGATTGGCGCGGTGATCCAGCTCCGCGTAGCTCAGCGACTCATCGCCATATACCGCCGCGACCGCCTCCGGCGTCTGCGCGACATGCGCACCAAAGAGCTCATGAAAGCAGGCAACCTCGTATGGGCGCTGCGTGGCGTTCCACTCAACGAGCATCTGCTGCTGCTCGGCCTGCGTCAGCAGCGGCAGCGCGCCGATGCGCCGATCGGGGTCGGCCACGATGCCCGCGAGCACCTGCTCGAAATGGCGCAGCATACGCACGATCGTCGGCTCGTCGAAGAGCGCGGCGTTGTACTGCATCCGCAGGCGCAAGCCCTGGGCCATCTCCACCACCGACAGCGATAGATCGAGCTTGGTGGTCACATGCTCGGTGTCCAGCGGCTCGACCTTCAGCGGCGGCAGGTGCAGCGCGGGCAGTGGCGCGTTCTGGAGCACGAACGACACCTGGAAGAATGGCGCGGCGCTCAGATCGCGCTCCGGCTGAAGCTCCTCCACCAATTTCTCGAAGGGCAGATCCTGATGCGCATAGGCTGCCAGCGTTACCTCGCGCACCTGCTGGAGCGCCGCGCGGAATGAGGGATTCCCCGCCAGGTTGACCCGCAGCACCAGCGTGTTGACAAAGAAGCCGATCAGACCCTCGATCTCGGCGCGGTTGCGGTTGGCGATGCCCGATCCGACCGCGAGATCGCTCTGGCCGGTGTAGCGATGCAGCACTACCTGGAAGGCCGCCAGCAGCGTCATAAACAGCGTCGTGCCCTCCTGCTGGCTCAGCGCCTTGAGCGCCGCCGTCAGCTTCGGCGTGAGCGTGTGGATCTGCCGCGCCCCGGTGATCGTCTGCATGGCGGCGCGCGGGTGATCCGTCGGCAGGTGCAGCGTGGGCAGATCGGCGAGCTGCTGTCGCCAGTAGGCGAGCTGCCGCTCCAGCACCTCACCCTGCAACCACTGCCGCTGCCACACGGCGAAGTCGGCGTACTGGATCGGCAGCGGCGTGCCCACCGGGCCCAGCGGCGATACCTGTCCGGCGGCAAAGGCGCGGTAGAGCGTCGTAAGCTCGCGGATCAGCACACCCTGCGACCAGCCATCCGCGACGATATGATGCATCACCAGCACCAGCACATGCTCGCTCCGGGTACCGGGTGCCGGGTGCCATGCCCGAAGGGCACCCGGCATGGCACCCGGCATGGCATGGTGCAGGCGCAGCAGCGCGGCGCGCAGCAGCGGCCCCGCCTGGAGATCGAACGGCTGCTGCGCCTGCGCCAGCACGTGGCGCTGCACGGCAGACTCACGCTCAGCGGCGGTCAGCCGGGTACCCTCTGGGTGCAGATCGATGACCGGCAGCTCGATCGTCAGCGCGGGCGCGATCACCTGGACCGGCTGGCCGTCGAGGGCGGCTGCGCTCTGGGCAAAGGTCGTGCGCAGACTCTCGTGCCGGGCAACGATCTCGTTGAGCGCACGAGCCAGCGCCGTGGCATCCAGCGGACCCGTCAGGCGCAGCGCCGACAGCATGTTATAGGCCGTGCTCTCCGGCTGGAACTGATCGATGAACCACAGGCGCCGCTGCGCAAACGAGAGCGGAAAGCTGTTCGGGCCGCTCGTGCGTGGGAGCGGGCGGATTCGTCCACGATCGTGCTGCTCCTGCTGGCGGCGCAGCAGCTCAAGCAGCCGCCGTCGCTCTGGGGAGAGGTCCGCGATGTCTTGCCGGAGATCGTTCATGGGGGGATTATCCTTGGCCGCTAGGCCCACTGAGACGGGATGGCAATGCGACGAGTCAGCGCCGACGGACGGCAGAGGAAACGCAAGGGGCGGATCGATAAACCTTTCCAAAAAAATCGGGAGGATCGTAGGGGCACGGCGGTGCCGTGCCCTGGGGCGTATGGCATACGCCCCTACCGACGTGCGCCAGACGATGATTCAATCATCAATCCGCCCTTTCAGACATGCTGGGCAGCTACGGCGTCAGCACGAGCTTACTCGTGGTACGCGCCTCGACCGCCGCTTTCGAGAAGGGCAGCGGCAGATATTCCACGTTCTGCCACAGATCGATCATGTTCATGGTATTGGGATGGAACACATGTCCGCTTTGCCCCGTGGGGCCGATCGCCAGCGAGTTGTCGAAGTTGCTTAGATCGATGATCAGCCGCTGCGACGTGCCGTGGACCATCGCGAAGGGCCGGTTGTAGCGGAACGATGCCGCGTTGACCGTGAAGTTATCGCCGCGCGCCGGGACCGCACGGCTGTTGTAAAAATACTTCAGCAGCCAGTGACCGCCAAAGGCCTGCGACTGGAACGTGATCGTGTGCAGGCGGCCCCAGGTCCACCCGGCGGGATCATTGCCGTAGCGCTCGCTGAGCCAGGCGAGCGCATCCGCAAGGCTGCGGCGCGCGATGTCGTCACGCTGCTCCTTGGCGGGCGTGTCCTTATCGTCGAACCAGGGATGATCGGTCTGCTTCATCATGCCGATCATCATCGGCACCTGGAACGTGCCGTGGCGCTCGTACTGCCCCGTCAGATAGCGATCGGTCGTCTCATCGCCCAGCTCGTCGTGCAGCGTATTCTTGAGCAGATGCCAGTACCAGACCTGATAGATCGACGCGCCGACGCGATCTGTCTCGTAGCGCGCGTCCCAGGCTTTCACCTGCTCCAGAGCACGTGCCTGGAGATCGTTCTCCGGCTGGAGCGCCTGAAGATACGGCACCAGCGCCTCGGCGGGCAGCGAAAGCGTATCGGCCTGGATCGTCTGTATGTCCTCAAGGCTGATCTGATCGTCGGCGCTGAGCAGATCGCTGATGCGCTTGGCGCGATAGCCGGGGTCCCAGTCGTACGCCAGCTTGTGCGGATACGAGTCCTCGGCGACTTTGTTGTTGGCCGTGGCGATGAAGCCGGGACGCGGGTTGAAGCTGGCGGGCAAGTCCTCGAACGGGATATAGCCCTGCCACTCGTTCTCGCCGGTCCAGCCCGGCATCGGCACCAGGCCCTGGTCGTTGGCCGGGCGGATCGGGATCTTGCCTGTCGCCTGGTAGCCGATATTGCCCTCTACGTCGGCATAGACAAAGTTCTGGCTGGGCGATTCCCAGAAGCTCAGCGCCTGCCGGAACTCGTCCCAGTTTTGCGCCAGGCTGACCTGCTTCACCGACTGGAAGAGCGACGTGCCTTCGAGCACGGTCCAGCGGAGCGCTATCGGCTCGGACTTGTCAAGATCGCCCAGCACCTCGTTGACCAGCGGGCCGTGGCGCGTGAGCCGGACCTTAAGCTGCACGGGAGCGCCGCCCTTGACCTCGATCGTCTCGTCGAGCACCTGCACGTCGTGCCAGGCATTCTCGAACTCGTACTTGGTCGGCTGCTTGGGATCGTCCAGCTTCTCAAGGTAAAGATCCTGCGTGTCGGGGTTCATGTTCGAGACGCCCCAGGCGATGCGCTCGTTGTGGCCGATGATCACGCCGGGCACGCCCGCGAAGGTAAAGCCGACCACGTTGAAGCGCCCGCCGTGCAGGCCGTTGGCGTACCATGACGAGGGCAGCCCCAGGCCGAGATGCGTGTCGTTCGCCAGCAGCGCCTTCCCGCTCGCGCTGCGGCTGCCGCTGACCACCCAGTTGTTGCTGCCCCAGACCGCGTACGGATCGCCGATCCACTGGTCGAACTCCTCAAGTCCGGTCAGGCGCGCCGTTTTCAGGCCGTCGTAGGACGCCTCCGAGGCGACGATGATCGGCTTGTCGTTCTCGTAGGACGGCAGCACCTGCGCCGTCACCTCCGGCCCTACCGAGGCGATCAGCGCCGCGCGCAGCATTTCCAGCCGGTGGTTGCCGCTGAGGCTGAAGCTGAGCACCTTGCCCCAGGCAAGCGTATCGAGCGGCTCCCATGGCTGCGGCGTGCTGCCCAGGATCGTGTACTCAAGCGGCAGGCTGCCGCGATGCGTCTCGATGTAGGCGTTCACACCCTTGGCGTACCACTCCAGAATCGCGCGCGCGTCGGCATCCATCAGATCCCACTCCTTCTGCGCCGCGCGGCGGTAGCCGATCGTACGGGTGAGCTGATCGGAGCCGACGCCGCGCTGGCCGACGTGGGTGCTCAGCCGACCGCTGGCGATGCTGCGGACGAATTCCATCTGCCAGAGCCGATCCTGGGCATGAGCGTAGCCCTGCGCGAAGAAGAGATCGTGCTCGTTCTGCGCGTAGATATTGAGGATGCCATACTGATCGCGGTGGATCTCGACCGGCGATTGCAGGCCCGCCAGCTTCAGCGTGCCGCTGGTGCTGGGCCAGGCGCGGCGGATCATCCAGGTGCCGCCGCCCGCGACCAGGATCGCCAGCACCAGCAGCAGCAGGCCGATGATTTTCAGGGCTTGTTTCAAGCGCCGCATGTTAGTTGCCTCCTTCAAGCTGTCCGAGCAGCGCCTGCACTTCGGCGTCGGACAGGCTTTGGACCGTTTGCAGCAGAGTGTTCAAGTGTTCGGGATCGTCGAGGGCCGAGGGAGCCAGCGGCACGACGCTCGCTGCGGGCAGCGCGGCCTCCGCTGGCAGCTCGTACTGGAGCTCCGCCGCCAGCCGCCGCGCGTGCGCGCCCAGGCGACGCGGCAGGTGGATCGAGCGCCAGGCCTCGCCGAGCGCCGACTCGATTGTGTTGTGGCGCAGGATGTTGGGATCGCCGATGCCGCTGATCATCCGCTCTTTGCGGTGATCGTACGGTTGCAGCACGGCCTCGTCGAAGGGCAGCTCCAGAAAATCGCACACGTCCTGCATCACGCGGCGCGGCTGGCTGACCAGATCCTCGTAGCGCACGAAGTGATAGCGCGCGGGATCGATCTGCTTGAAGAAATCGAGCATATTCTGGTTACACATGACCCAGACTTTCTCGGCGACGACATGCGGGTCGACGTCGTCGCGTCCGTAGATCACCGGCCCGAAGAAGGTGTAGAAGCGCACCCGCACCAGCGACTCGATCACCGAGTAGGGATGCCGCACCAGATGGACATACCTGGGCCGGTCAAACAGCTCCTCGGCGCGCTTGAGCGTGTCCAGGCGCAGGCTGTACTGCGGCGACTTATCCACCAGGGTCCGTGGGCTGGCCCGCCGCTGGATCTCGGCATAGACCTCCTGAATCGGCACGTCGCAGTCGGCCAGATCTTCCATGTAGGCTTTCGTGCCATCGGCGTCGAGGCCCAGCAGCTCGGTGAAGGTCCATTGTAGGCCCTGCGTCGCCCACGAGAAGCCGTAGCCGTAGTTGGCGTCGCGCAGGCCGCGCATCCAGGCGTGCATGCCCTCGCAGCGCAGAATATCCATCTCCGGCGGCGAGAAGAGCGCGGGATGGCCCGCCAGCATCACGCGGAAGAGCGTCGAGCCGGAGCGCGGGCTGGCATGGACGAAGATCATGCTCGGATTTTTGCGCGTCGGCGTGCTGAACGGGCTTTGCTCGGAGCGCCGGGGCAGCGCCAGCGACTCGTAGTAGTCGTAGAGCGAGCCGGTCGGATCGTCCTCGACCCGCGGGCCGTACCACAGGCGCTCAAGCTCCGCCGAGGCATGCCGCGCCATCTCGCCGATCGTGCGCATGCGGCGGACCTCGTTGGGGAACATTTGCAGGCGATAATCCTGGTGAAAGTTCCACAGCAGGTCCGAGGTGATCGACTCAATATCCAGGTCGGCCAGGCTGCCGTCCGCCGGGATCGCCGCCTCATCGATCAGCAGCGCCTGGGCGATCTTGCGGCGCAGATAGACCTCAAGCAGCGCGGCGCGCTCCGGGCTGGCCGCGTCGCGGATCTGCTCGGTCAGCGGCCTGGCCTGCGTGCGCAGCGCCTCTGCGTAGCGCTCCTCGACCAGCAGCGCCATGCCCGCGACGGTCGGGTTCTCAAAGAGGCTGCGGATCGGAATGTCGATCGGGTAGATCGTGTGCAGCCGGTTGAGCAACTGGGTGATCAGCAGCGAGTGACCGCCAAGCTGGAAGAAATCGTCGTGGACGCCGACCTGCTCGATGCCGAGGACCTGCTGCCAGACCAGCGCGAGATTCTGCTCGAACTCGTTGCGCGGCGCGACGTACAGCGTTTGCAGGTTGGGCCGTGGATGCGCCGGGCCGCTCGGCAGCGCCGCGTCCATCGCCTGCGCCAGCAGCTTTTGGGTCAGCGCCTGGATGTTGGCGATGCGCCGCTCCAGATCGTGCGTCGATACCAGAACTTGCGGCACGGTGCTGTGCGCCAGAATCCGGTCGAATGCCTCCGCGCCCTCCGCAGGCGACAGACCGCCCTCGATCACATGCTCGCGGATCTGGCGCAGCTCAGGCGGCAGCGCGGCGCTGACCGCCATGCCGGTTTCCTGCCAGGTATCCCAGTTGATCGACACCGTAAACGTGCCGCTGGTCGCGGTATGCCACTGCGCGAAGGCATCCAGAAAGGCGTTCGCGGCGCAGTAATCCACCTGGCCGAACTCGCCGACGACGCCCGTCAGCGACGAGAAGAGCGCCAGGAAGTCAAGATCGAGGCCCTGCGCCGACGCCGCCAGAGTCAGCGTGCCGCGCGTCTTGGGAGCCAGCACGGCCTCGGCGGCCTCGGCGGTCTTGAGCTGGATCAGGCCACCGCCCGCGACACCGGCGGCGTGAATGATGCCGTGGATCGTGCCGAAGCGCTCGATGCTCTGCTCGATCGCCGCGCGCATCTGCGCCAGATCGGTCACGTCGGCGCTGAAGGCTGCGACCTCGGCCCCATGCGCTTCGAGCGCTTGCAGGCTGCGCAGCTTGCGGCTCACGCTGTCGTCGGCATCGTGCGTGGCGAGGTAGTGCTCCCAAGCGGCGCGCTCCGGCAGCGGCGAGCGTCCGACCAGCACCAGCTTTGCCCTGACGGTGCGCGCCAGATGCTCGGCGATGATCAGCCCGACGCCGCCCAGACCGCCCGTGATCAGATACACGCCCTGCTCGCGCAGCCGCGTGCCGCTCGGCGGCTCAAGCTGGACCGGCGCGAAGCTTTGTGCCCAGCGATGCGCGCCCCGGTAGGCGATCACGCTGTCGGCGGAGGACGAGCAGACCTCGGCCAGCAGTTGGTCGATCAGCGCCGCCGATGGCTGCGCCTCAGGCAGCGCCACGTCGATGCTGCGGCAGCGGACTCTGGGATACTCCTGCGGGATCACCCGGCACGCGCCCAGCAGCGTCGCCTTGTCGGGCGAGAGCAGCTCCATGCCGGTGATGTTGTGCAGCCCGCTGCTGATCACGTCGAGGTGCAGCGTATCGAGCGCGTTGCCGCCGAGCGCCTGGATCAGGAAGAGCAGGCTGTAGAAGCCGAGCGCCTGCGACTGATCGAAGTGCATGCTCCAGGCCCGCGCCTGCTCGTCGAAGGTGACACCCCAGCAGTGGACCACGCGGTCGGGCACAAGCTCCTGCTGACGGAGATCCGCCAGCAGCGCGGCATAGTCTTCGGGCCGCTGGGGATTGATCGTATAGCTGCCAGCGCCCAGGCTGCGGAACTCCGGCCCCGGCACAACGCGCACCACCTGCTGCCGGGCCTGCTCCAACCGCAGCGCGATGCCAGCGCCCAGGCCATAGCCGTCGAGCAGCACCAGCCAGCGCTGCGGCTGCGCAGCCAGCGCGGCGGGCTGTACCCGCAGCGGCAGCATCGAGCGCTTCCACGAGGGCAGGTAGAACCAGTCGCTCAGCTCCGCCTTGGCGCTCGGCAACATCTGTTGCAGATTCAGCTCGTGCAGCGGGCTATCCGCGTCGATCCAGAAGCGCTGCCGCTCGAAGGGATAGGTCGGCAGCGGCACCCGCAGCCGCCGCGCGTCGCCGTGCACGGCCCGCCAGTCGATCTCGACGCCCGCCAGCCAGAGCCGTCCCAGCGTCGCGCGCGCAAACGCGACATCCGGCTGTCGATCCTGCGGGTGGCGCAGCGATGCAAGCGCCTCCTGGCCCGCGTGGCGCTCGGCGTGCTGCCGGACAAACGTGCTGAGCGTGTTGCCCGGCCCCAGCTCAAGAAAGATCCGATCGGGCTCCTTGAGCAGCTCTTGAATGCCCGCGCTGAACAAGACCGTCTGCCGCAGATGCCGCGTCCAGTAATTGGCATCCGCCGCCTGCGCGGCAGTGATCCAGGTGCCGGTGACGTTCGAGAGATAGGGCATCGTCGGCTCGTGCAGCGTCACGCGCGCAACCTCGGCGCGAAACTGATCGACCATCGGCTCCATCATCGCCGAGTGGAAGGCGTGCGAGGTATGCAGCCGCCGCCACTCGACGCCCTGCGCGCTAAGCTGCCGCTCCAGCGCAGTGATCGCCGCATCCGGCCCCGAAACGACGCAGTGCCGAGGCCCGTTCACCGCCGCCAGCGCCAGATCGCGGGTACCAGGCCCGGAGGGCACGCCGTGGAGCATCGGGCGTAGCTCGTGCTCGGCCAGGAAGACCGCTAGCATCGATCCGCCGGGCAGCGCTTGCATCAGCCTGCCGCGCGCCGCGACCAGCGCCAGCGCGTCCTCAAGCGAGAGCACGCCCGCCAGTGTCGCCGCCACATACTCGCCGATCGAGTGACCGATCATGGCGACGGGCTGGATGCCCCAGCTCATCCAGAGCTGCGCCAGCGCGTACTCGATCACGAACAGCGCGGGCTGGGCAAACGCCGTCTGATTCAGCCGCTCGGCTGCGGCGGTATCGGCCCCGGCGGGATACAGCAGCTCGCGCAGGTCGCAGCCAAGATGCGGCAGGAGCAGATCACAGCAGCGATCGACCTGCGCCCGAAAGTTCGGCTCGGTTTCGTACAGCTCGCGGGCCATGTCGGGATACTGCGCGCCCTGGCCGCTGAACATGAAGACCACCGGGCGGTCGCTGCTCTCCTGAGCGCTGGTCAGCAGCCGCTGGGCATCGTGCGACTCCAGCGCATCGAGCGCGTCCTGGCGGTCGCGGCAGACCAGCGCGCGGCGATGGCTGAACGCCTGCCGTCCGATCTGCAAGGTGTAGACCACATCGGCCAGGTTTTGCTCAGGATGTGCCCGCAGATGCGCGGCCAGATTCTCGGTCATCGTCTCAAGCGCGGCGTCGGAGCGGGCCGAGAGCAGCAGCAGTTGCCACGGCGCGGCGGGATCGGACGGCTCTGGCTGCGGCGCTTCTTCGAGGATCACATGCGCGTTGGTGCTGCCGAAGCCGAAGGAGCTTACGCCAGCGCGGCGCGGCCCGTCAGCGCTCGGCCAGTCGCTCAGCGCGGTGTTGACATAGAACGGGCTATTGGCAAAATCGATCTTAGGATTGGGCTGGTCGAAGTGCAGGCTGGGCGGGATCTGCTTGTGCCTGAGCGCCAGCACGGTTTTGATCAGGCTGGAGATTCCGGCGGCGGTGTCGAGGTGGCCGATGTTGCTTTTGACCGAGCCGAGCGCGCAGTACTGGCGCTGCTTCGCCGAGCGAAAGGCTCTGGTCAGCGCCAGGACCTCGATCGCGTCGCCCAGCGTGGTGCCGGTGCCGTGCGCCTCGACGTAGGAGATCGCGCGTGGCCGCACGCCAGCATTCGCCAGCGCACAGGCGATCACCTCGACCTGGCCCTCGACGCCGGGCGCGGTGAAGCTGGCCTTGAGCGCGCCGTCGTTGTTGGTCGCCGTGCCTTTGATCACCGCGTAGATCGTATCGCCGTCGTCGAGCGCGTCTTGCAGGCGCTTGAGCAGCACCACGCCCACGCCGCTGCCGAAGAGCGTGCCCTGCGCGTCGGCGCTAAACGGGCGGCAGTGGCCGTCAGGCGAGAGGATGCCGCCGTGCTGGTAGAGGTAGCCCGCCTTGTGAGGCACGTTGATCGACACGCCGCCCGCCAGCGCCATCTGGCACTCATCGACCAGCAGGCTTTGACAGGCCAGATGGATCGCCACCAGCGAGGTCGAGCAGGCCGTGTGAATCGCGTAGCTCGGCCCTTTCAGGTTGAGCTTGTAGGAGACGCGGGTGGTCAGGTTGGCGAGATCGTTGCCGATGCCGATCTCGGTGATGTCAAGCGACTCGACGACGCGCCGGTTGGCAAAGAGGTTGAAGAGATAGGTGCTGGTCTTGGCCCCGCCGTACACGCCGATCAAGCCATCGTAGCTGTGCGGGTTGTAGCCCCCGTCTTCGAGCGCCTGCCAGGCGCACTCCAAGAAGAGCCGCTGCTGCGGGTCCATCAGGTCGGCCTCGCGCGGCGAGTAGCCGAAGAAGCCCGCGTCGAAGCCCTCGATCTCGTCGAGGATCGGCGCGGCCTTGACGTAGCTCGGATGCTCGATCAGCGCGGGATTCACGCCCGCCGCGCGCAGCTCGTCGTCGGTCAGCCGCGCGATCGATTCGACGCCGTTGCAAAGATTCTGCCAGAACGTATCGAGATCGTTCGCGCCGGGAAACCGGCCAGCCATGCCGATGATCGCAATGTCCGAGCTATTATCGTAGGAGGTCGCATCATCGATGCTACTCATCGTCTACTCCTTGTCTGCGTGCGCGCTGTCGTTGTTGATAGAGCTGTCGTCGATTCGGCTTGGCCTGGCGATCGTCCGCCAGATCGGCGGGCACCGGAGCGTCTGCGGGAGTCGGCCCGTGCAGGCCAGCCCTGGCGACCAGCTCTTCGATCGACTGGCGGGCCTTTTTCACGCCATGCTCGGCCCGGATCTGCTGCCCTAGCGCAGCGGCAGCCTCGCGATAGCACAGCGTGCTGAGGATCGTGGTGAGCGCCCGGCTCAGCCGCTCGGCGCTGATGTCGCCGTAGGCCATGACCGGCCCGGCGCAGCCAAGCTCGTGGAGGGTCTGCGCCCAGAGCGGCTGATCGGCGTTGTGCGGCAGGATCAGGCTGGGCACGCCCGCGCGCAGCGCGGCGGCACAGGTGCCCGCGCCGCCGTGATGGATCACACACGCCGCCCGTGGGAAGAGCCAGGCGTGCGGCACGTACTCGGCCATGAACACATCGGGCGGCAGATCGCGCGCATCGAGGCCGCTCCAGCCCTTCTGGATGATCGCGCGGCAGCCGACGCGCCGCACCGTCTCCAGCACCAGCGCGGTGAACGCCTGCGGATCGGCGTGGGTCATGCTGCCGAACGAGAAGACGACCGGCGGCTCGGCGGCGGCGATAAACTCGGCCAGCGCCGCCGAGGGCTGCCAGCGCTCATCGTCGAGGAAGAAGTAGCCGGTCATAAGGTAGTGCAGCGGCCAGCTCGCGGCGGGCGGCACGACGTGGCGACTCATCGCGTAGAGCGCTAGCTGCGGCGAGTGGTAGCTGGTCAGCGGATCGTGCAGCGGCGGCAGGCCAAGCTCGGCGCGGAAGGGGTTGATCAGCGAGAAGCGCGCCTGCTGCATCGCGGCGGTGCCCAGCGCGCCCGGATGGCCCAGGAACAACGAGACGAACGGGATGCCGGTCAGCTCGTGGATCATCCGCCCGGCGGGCTGCGTCGCGCCACAGACCAGCACGTCTGCGTCGCGGCAGATCGCGCGGAGATCGGCGAAGACCTGCGGCAGCGACGCGACCAGCGGGCCGAGAAAGGCGCGAATCTCGTCCACGGAGCGGAAGAACTCGCCCATCTCGACGCGCGTCGTGATCGCGGTGCGCAGCGCGTCCTGCGTGTCCGGCCCCACAGGGGTGCAGCGCAAGCCAAACTGCTCGATCCACGGCCCGAAGTTCGGCGCAACCGCGACGATCGGCTGATGGCCGTTGCGGCGTAGCTCGACGGCCAGCGCGAGCAGCGGCTGCACATCGCCGGTCGAGCCAAAGTTGGTGAGGACTACCCGCACGGCGCGCGCTCCGTGCTCAGCAAACATTGATCCGACATGCGTGTTCCTATGGCTGCGGATGTACGCTCAGGGGCTATAGCGTGGCTCGTCATGATCATGTGGGTGGATCGCTATAGTGTGAAAGGCGTGAGATGCCAGGCTAGCTGGATTCAGCACGTCTGGTGCGCGAGCAGAGGCACGAAAGCTCGGCCCGGCGTGCGTAACGTGTGTGATGGATGCGTTCGACCATACGGGGCCGCGCGATCTGCGTGCGCGCCGTAGAACCGGGGGTGTGGGGGAAACCCCAACCATTCCTCTCGCTGGTGCAGAATCACAGGACCGCTGTTCCAAAAAGGTTCTTTGATTCGGCACGAGCAATGGAGCGGCGCAGATCCGAGATCTCTAGCTCAAACTAGCGTTCAGGCAGCGCAGCGCTTGCCGCATCAGGATGATAGATGCTTTGGTAAGCGCACTCTGACTGGTATACGCTTCCGGTATCTTTTGGCTTGACAGCAGCCGTCTAATGGCTATCGCCTGCGTCTATTGTATAAGGAGATTTACTTTTACTGTGTACACTGTTTGTACAGGCGATGAAGCAGATAGTCCTGATACTGAGTGCTGTTTTTCTGTGCTGGGCTATCTAAACGATTGACAGAATTGGGTAAAAATAATTTGATAGTAGGGCCATTATAAAGGACTCCGCACCTCCTGTCAATATGGCGATGACGGCTTTCCAGGGAACAGGGGAATAGAGGAACACACGACCAGGCGAGCAACGTTTCAACCTCTCCTTTGTTCTTTTGATCGTTGGCTCCTTTGTTCTCCACCCTCAGCTCTTTGCTCTCCACAAAAAATATGCGAGCCGTTTGCACTTTTTGCAGACTCCTGTACAATCGCCTTAACCGCTTATTCCTTTCCCCATACTAAGGAGGAACACATGCGAAGGTGCGTCATCGTTCCAGCAGTTCTCATGCTCCTGCTGGCACTGGTTGTCCCAGCGTACGCCATTAACTATGGCGAGCCCGATGGCGATGCCCACCCCTACGTCGGCATCATGGTTGCGTTTGACGAGGCTGGGACGCCGCAGTGGCGTTGCAGCGGCTCGCTGATCTCTCCACGAATCTTCTTGACGGCGGGGCACTGCGTCTATGGCGCGGCCTCCGTACAGGTCTGGTTCGAGTCGACGGTCGAGGAGCTGCGCGCCGTGGGCTATCCCCTGGCTGGCGGCACCTGGGGCGAGCCGGTCGCGCATCCGCAGTACGACGACTTCGCGAGCTTCCCGATCACCTACGATGTCGGCTTTGTGCGCCTGGTTGAAGACGCGCCGATCACTGAGTACGGCACGCTGGCCGAGCAGGGCTTCCTCGACGATCTGGCGACGCGGCGCGGAACGCAGGACGTGTCGTTCACCACCGTAGGCTATGGCCTCCAGAGCCGCAAGCCGCGCTACGAGTCGGTGATCACGCGCTACCAGGCGACCTCGGACCTGATCAACCTGCGCAGCCACCTGACCGACGGCTACAACCTGATGACGACCAACAATCCTGGCGATGATCGTGGCGGCAACTGCTCCGGCGACTCCGGCGGCCCGATCCTGTACTCCGACACCGACATCATCGTCGCGGTCAACTCGTTCGGTATGGCTCCGCACTGCAAGGGCAACGATTATGCGTGGCGCACCGACATCGAGGCGACGCTCTCGTTCCTCGCGGCCAACAACGCGCTGCCGTAAG
>DASUTC010000185.1 GCA_036374795.1 Herpetosiphonaceae bacterium | reverse complement strand
CGGGGGCGTGATTTTTTGTGCGGTCGATTCCGGTGTGCGGCTCTGTCCAGGATGTATGCCGCACTGCTAGAAGTCTGCGCTGCCTGCCGCTGTACATCACGCCCGGCTTCAAGCCTCGACAGGCTGCCAGATAAGGTTTTCCTGTGGAAAATTGTACAGCTCGATGCGCCACGGCCTGAGCTTGAGCACGCCATAGTCGGGATGATCGACGCTCTTAAAGATAGGAGCCGGGTCATAGCCAAGTGGCGGCGGTGCATGCAGGAAGAGATCCCAGACGTGCTGCTTAGCGTCTGGTGATTCGTCCCATTCAGCGTAGCAATCGACGTACACCGGCTTGGCAATGTCGGCGATATAGGCCAGCGAGACGTATGGGCTGTGGGCGAGATGACGGGCCTTAAGGGAGTGGCGACGAGTTGCGATCCAGCCAAGCGAGTCTTCCCAGATTGGGTGGAGGATACGAGAGCGTGGCCGATTGCGCGTGTCGAGCGTCGCCATGCTGCACCAAACCATGATGTGGACACGTTCGAGAAAAGGCGCCTCGATCTCGGCAAAGCTAGCTACCTTCATGCGGCAATCCTTTCACCTGCAACGATGGTCTAAGTGAAAAGCATCACAATACGATGTGAAATGTATCACAATATCGAGGCGAGCGTCAAGCACGTCATGAGCGGGAGCGGGTGATGAGTAGGCTCAGATGCCGTATTCGCGCCGATAGACCTCGAAGCCCTGGGCCGTTAGATGGGCTAGCTCGTCGAGCATGGCTTGATCGATCCTGGTGAAGTTAAAGCACGACTTGCCCTGCATGCGCTTTTTAAGCTGCGGCGAGATCTGGTCGAGCAATGCCGGGAAGATATACACCGACATCAGATGATAGCTGACATAATTCTTCTTGATCTGCACGGCACCAAAAAAGATCGACCGTTGCAGGTGCGCGATGTGCGGCGTATCAAGGTAGTAGTTCTCCGGCGTGTCGGCCTGGACCACAAGCTGCGGCGCGAACGGCTGCAAAATCTGCTTCAACTGCGTAAAGACGGACTGGAATTGCTCGGCGGTTGGCATGGCTGCCTCCTGACTCCCACGTTGATCAACGATCAGTCCCCGATATAGCCCCAGGCCGAGTCGAGCAGGAAGCCCAGCTTCTCGACGATCCGGCGTGAGGGCAGATTCTCATTGGCAACGACATAGACCAGGATCTTGGCCCGCGCGATGATCCGGCTCGCCAGAAAGCTCACGATAGTAGCGTAGCATCGGCGTTCAGCGCTGTCAACGAAGGTGCGACGCTAACGGGTCAGCGCGACGAAGCGCCGGAGGGGTGCGAATCGAGGGCGGGCGGGTTGGTGGTAAAATGAAACTTCTTGATTGATCTACTGGAGGAACGAAGACCGTGGCGATCCGCTTTGGAACCGACGGCTGGCGTGCCGTCATCAGCGACGAGTTTACGTTTGAAAATGTCCGGCATGTGGCGCAAGCTATCGCCGATTATATTCTGAGCGGCGCGGCGGGCGGTGAAAGCGACGCGGTCGTCGTGGGCTTCGATACGCGCTTTTTGTCGGATCGCTATGCAATTGAGGTTGCCAACGTGCTGGCGGGCAATGGCCTGCCGGTCTATCTCAGCAAAGCAGATTGCCCGACTCCGGCGCTCTCATTTGCGGTCAAGCACTTCAACGCGGCGGGCGGCGTGATGATCACGGCCTCGCACAATCCGCCGCGCTACAACGGGATTAAGTTCAAGTCGTCGTTCGGCGGCTCGGCGATGCCCGACGTGACCGCCGAGATCGAGCGGCTGCTGGATCGGAACCGGCGCGAGGGACGGCAGGCGGCCTATGCCGAGCCGCCCTGGCAGACCGACACAACGCCCGATCCCGGCGCTGTGGTGCGCTTCGATCCGATGCCCGACTACCTCAAGCATCTGCGCACGCTGGTCGACTTTGCCGCAATCGCCAACAGCGGCCTGCGCGTCGCGGTCGATCCGATGTACGGCGCGGGGCGCGGCTATATCGCCCGCTGGCTGCGCGAGCTGGGCGTGATGGTCGCGGAGATTCACGGCGAGCTGAATCCGGGCTTCGGCGGGCTGCATCCTGAGCCGATCGGACGCAACCTGCAAAAGCTGCGCGAGCTGGTGGTTGAGGGCGGCTACGATATTGGCCTGGCGACCGACGGCGACGCCGATCGGATCGGCGCGGTGGATGCGCGGGGCGAGTTCGTCAGCCCGCACATGATCATCGCGCTGGCGCTGCAACATCTGCTCAAGCAGGGCAAGCGCGGCCTAGTCGTCAAAACGATCTCGACGACACAGATCGTGAATCGTCTGGCGCAGCTCAACGGCCTTGAGGTCGAGGAAACGCCTGTCGGATTCAACTACATCTGCGACTATATGCTCAAGCAGCCGGTGCTGATCGGCGGGGAGGAGAGCGGTGGCATCTCGATCCTGGGCCATATTCCCGAAGGCGACGGGATTTTGATGGGCCTGCTGCTGCTTGAGGTCGTCGCGCGGGCAGCGCAACCGCTGCATACGCTGATCGAGCAGTTGCAGACAGATGTCGGGCCGTTCCTCTACGATCGGATCGACCGCCGGGTGCGGCCATTCAGTAAGAAAGAGCTGGTGCGGCAGCTCAAAGAGGCCGCTCCGGCGGAGCTGGCGGGGCAGCCCGTGGCGCGCATCAACGACCGCGACGGCGTGAAGTATCTGCTGGCCGACGACTCGTGGCTGCTGATTCGTCCGTCGGGCACCGAGCCGGTGCTGCGGATCTATGCCGAGGCGCGCTCAGGCGAGGCGGTGCAACAATTACTCCGGCAGGGCGTCCAATTAGCCGAGCAGTTCATCCCACAGACCGAGTAGCCCGCTCCGGCAGCGGATCACAGCGTGCTCAAGACAAACCAGGTTCGATCCCGACCTGGTTTGTTTGCATCATGGCGCTGCGCGCAGGGCTTGCGCGGCCCCGATAGATCCTGTATCTTGTAGGTATAGGCCGCAGATGAGGAGCTTCCGTGTCAGACGCGACGATCGATCATGCAGGCGCGCAGCCGCACAGCGACGCTGCTGAACGCGAGCCTTCGCCGCCTGGAATGCAGGCGGTCGCGGAGATCAACTGGCGCCGCCTGTTTAGCTACGTCAGGCCCTACCGCAAACGCCTGGGCATTGCGATCCTGTGCCTGTTCGTCTCCAGCATGCTCGGCCTGATGGTCCCGCTGGTATCGGGCCTGCTCGTCGACGCGATCTCCGGCCAGACTACCTCCGGTCGCTCGACGATCTTCGGCTTTGTCGGCGATTTCTACGGCAACGTACTCAAGCGCAACCCGCCGCAGTTTCGTGGCGGCGTCCTCAACTGGGTCGCGCTGGTGATGCTCGGCGTGTTCGTGCTCCAGGCGTTCTTCAACTTCGTGCAGAGCTACTTCCTGACCTTTGTGGGCGAGCGCGTGATGGCCGATCTGCGCATGCAGACCTACGAGCATATCCAGCGCATGTCGCTGCGCTTCTTCAGCGATCGGCACGTGGGCGAGATCACGTCGCGCGTGACCAACGATGTGACGACGATCCAGAGCGTGACCACGGTCAACATCGCGACGTTTCTGCAAAATCTGGTGACGTTTACCGGCGGCCTGGCGCTGATGCTCTTCCTCAGCGTGCGTCTCACGCTGCTGACGATGGTCGTCGTGCCGGGCATGCTGCTGGCGGGCATCTACTTCGGTCGGCGGATTCGCGGCATCTCGACCGAGGTTCAGGATCGGATGGCGAACGCGACGGCGGTGCTGGAAGAAACAGTCTCCGGCATTCGCGTTGTGCAATCGTTTGCGCGCGAGCCGTACGAGATCAAGCGCTTCCGCCACGCGATCGAAGAGGCGTTTCGCACGTCGATGCGCCGCACCAGAGTGCGCGCGACGTTCTTGCCGATCGTGTCGTTCCTGGGCTTTACCGCGCTGGTGCTGGTGCTGTGGTACGGCGGTCGGCAGGTCGTCTCCGGGCAGATGAGTCCTGGCGATCTGGTTTCGTTCCTGATCTATTCGGGCACGATCGCCGCGTCGCTGGGCACGTTCACCGGGCTGTACAGCCAGCTTCAAGAGGCGCTGGGCGCGACACAGCGCGTGTTTGCGATCCTGGATACCGAGCCCGACATTCGAGACAAGCCCGACGCAATTCCGCTGCCGCCGGTTAAGGGCGCGATCGTCTTCGACGGGGTGCAGTTTGCCTACGAGAGCAACGAGGGCTACGAGCCGGTGCTGCGCGGGATCACGATCAGCATGCAGCCGGGCGAGATCCTGGCGCTGGTCGGGCCGAGCGGCGCGGGCAAGACCACGCTGGTCAATATGATCCCGCGCTTCTACGATCCGACCGGCGGCGCGATCACGATCGACGGCTACGATCTGCGCGATGTGAAGCTGCACACGCTGCGCGAGCAGATCGGGATCGTGCCGCAGGAGACGCTGCTCTTCTCAGGGTCGATCCGCGAGAACATCCTCTACGGCAAGCTCGACGCGACCGAGGCCGAGATGATCGAGGCGGCTGAGGCCGCGAACGCGCATCGCTTCATCAAGGAGCTGCCGCAGGGCTACAACACGGTCGTCGGCGAGCGCGGCGTGAAGCTGTCGGGCGGGCAGCGGCAGCGTGTGGCGATTGCGCGGGCGCTGCTCAAAGATCCGCGCATCCTGATCCTTGACGAGGCCACATCGGCGCTCGACTCGGAGTCGGAGGCGCTGGTGCAGGAGGCGCTGGAGCGGCTGATGCGAGGCCGAACAACGTTCGTGATCGCGCATCGGCTTTCGACGGTGCAGATCGCCAACCGGATCGCGGTGATGGAGAGCGGGCGGATCGTCGAGCTGGGCAGCCACCACGAGCTGATGGCAATGGGCGGGCTGTACAGTCGGCTGTACTCGCTTCAGTTCAGCCGCGAGGCCGGTCAGCGCGAAGAGTCGGCGGCGATCGGTTCGGGCATGTAGCGGCCACGATCTCGGATCATGGCAGTGTGGGCGGCTTGCTTTCGGGCGAGCCGTCTGTGTTTTGTATGGGACGTTGAACCGCGCGCCGCGTTTGGTGGTTAAACCTGTGCTACCAGCGTTTGTAGACTAGGAGATCGTCGTGGTCCGCCTGATCGCCCGCAAGCTGGCGCTGATCGTCGTGCTCGTGCCGCTGCTCAACGCCTTTGGCTTCTTCTACGCCCACAGCTTCGGCCCGCGCCAATTCGTCAACTCCTTTGGGCGGCTGGTCGAGCGGGAGGCTGCGCCGCCCTTCTTTTCGTCGTACGGCGAGTATCTCAGGCGGGCGCTCGCGGGCAACTTCGGCGCGATCGATAAGTCGCCTATTCCGGCCTACATCGCCACGCCGCTCAAGAATAGCCTGATCTTGGTCGGGCTGGCGCTGGCGCTGATCGTGGTGCTGGGGCCGCTGCTGGGCATGCTGGCGATCCGCCGCGACACCAGGCGGATCGCGCCACGGGCGCAGCTTGTGCTGACGATCGGCTCGGCGCTGCCGGGCTTCTTCCTGGGCAGCGTGCTGATCGCGGCGATCCTGTACGGCTCGCGCTACCTCTACTGGGGCCGTGGCACGTTCATTCCGATCCAGGGCTTTGGCCTGGACGCGCATCTGATCATCCCGACGATCACGCTGGCCGTGCGGCCTGTGCTCTACGTCGCGTATATCACGGCGGGATTGCTAGAGCACGAGCTCCAGCAGGATTACGCCCGCGTGGCGCTGGGCAAGGGCCTGAGCTGGCCCGCGCTGCTCTGGCGTCATGCGCTGCCCAACATCGTCGCGCCGGTGATGGTCGCGATGGGCCAATCGCTGCGCTTCCTGGTGAGCGGGCTGATCCTGGTCGAGGCGCTCTTCGACTGGCGCGGCGTTGGGCGGATGTTCATGCACACGATCGCGCTTAGCAATCGTCTGTCCGCAACACACATCTTTTTGAACCCTGAGCTGCTGGCGTTTATCTTTGTGCTCTTTGGCGCGCTGCTGCTGCTGGCCGATTTCGTGGCAAGCATCGTAGCGCACGCCGTCGATCCGCGTCTGCGTGAAACCGAGCAGCATCCAGCGCTTGCCTGAGACTGGGGATGAGAGAACAAAGGAACAAAGGAACAAAAGAACAAGGGAACAAAGGAACAAAAGAACAAGGGAACAAAAGAACCGGGCACCGCTTCTCCCCTCGCCTGCGCACACCGAGCGGGAACGGGACCCGCGAGGGCGGGGAAGGGGTGCTGAGCGGAGCGAAGCGGGGTGAGGGCCTGCAACGACAAACAAAGAACAAGGGAACAAAAGAACAAGGGAACAAGGCGAGTTCAATGTTCAAAGTTCGATGAACTCGAAACTTGAAACTTGGAACTTGGAACTTGATCGAACGGGAGCCTCCATGCGCGCTACCTCACACAACTACTCGCTGTACATCGGCGGTCTGCTGAGCGTCGTGATTGTCGGGCTGGCGCTCTTCGGGCCTGCGCTCGCGCCCCACGATCCGATGGAGCGCACCGGCGTGATCTTCGTGGACGGCGTGGTCTACGGGCCGACTCCGATGCGCTCGCTGGGGCCGTTCATCAGCTCGGAGTACCCGCTGGGCCTGGATATTGTCAGCCGCGACATTCTGAGCCGCCTGCTGTGGGCAGTGCGTCCAACGCTGGTGCTCTGCCTGACGATCGCGCTGGTGCGGCTGGCGGTCGGCGTGCTGCTGGGCGTGATCGCCGGGTGGTTCGGCGGGCGGCTGGCGCATCTGATCGACGGGCTGATCGGCGTGTGCGTGGCGGTGCCGCTGCTGATCGTGGCGATTGCCGTGATGACCGCCTTCAACGACGCGCCCGCGCTGCTGGTGTTTGTGGTGGCGCTGACGCTGACGGCCTGGTGCGACACGGCGGCGCTGGTCAAAAGCCGGACGCAGGTGGTGCTGCAAGCGCCGTTCATCGAGAGCGCCCGCGCGATCGGGCGACGCTCCGGCGGGCTGCTCTGGCATCACGTGCTGCCGCAGCTCTGGTCGATCCTGCCGATGCTGCTGGCCTTCGAGCTGAGCGCGGCGCTGCTGGTGATCGCCGAGCTGGGCTACCTGGGCTATTTCATCGGCGGCGGCTTTGTGTACGAGGACTCGGTCGGCAACTTCGATCGGCAATACCTGCAAACGGCGGGCTATCCTGAGCTGGGGCAGATGCTTTCGCAATTCTTCCTTCAGCTCTACCGCACGCCCTGGGCATCGCTCTTTGCCGGGAGCCTGACGGCGCTGGCGCTGATCGGCTTTACGCTGCTGGGCGAGGGACTCCGGCGCGGCATGGACGTGACTCGTCCGCGTCCGGCCTGGTGGCGGCTGCTGTTCCGGCGCGGCGCGGCGCGGCCTACAGATCAGGAGCAGCCGGTGCTGGCGCATCCGCAGCGCAACGTGTGAGCACGGGCCGCATGGGCTGCGGCATGTCGCGCGACTTCTGCTATAATGCGGCTGCCATGACCACACAAATGTATCCACCCAATGTATCTTAAGCGCCTCGAAATCTACGGCTTCAAGACCTTCGCGCAGCGCACGACGTTTGAGTTTCCGCCGGGCGTGACGGCGGTCGTCGGGCCGAACGGCTCCGGCAAATCGAACGTGGCCGACGCGGTGCGCTGGGTTCTGGGCGAGCAGAGCTTTGCCAACTTGCGCTCGAAGCGGACCGAGGATCTGATCTTTGGCGGCGGGAAAGGGCGCGCGCCGATGGGCTTTGCCGAGGTCTTTCTGACGATTGATAACGCCGATCGTCTGCTGGCGCTGCCCTACGACGAGGTGACGATCGGGCGGCGGGCCTATCGCAGCGGCGAGAGCGAGTACACGATCAACCGGGCGCGCGTGCGGCTGCGCGACGTGCTGGATGCCGTCGCGCCGCTTGGCTCAAGCTACACGCTGATCAACCAGGGCCTGGTCGACGCGGCGCTGGCGCTACAGCCCGAAGAGCGGCGGCGCTTGTTTGAAGACGCGGCGGAGATCGGGCCGTATCAGGCCAAAAAGCAGGAGGCGGAGCGGCGGCTGCGCGAGACGGAGGCCAATCTGGTGCGGCTCAGCGATCTGGTCAGCGAGCTTGAGCCGCAGCTACGCACGCTCAAGCGCCAGGCGCGCGACGCCGAGGCGGTCGGCGCGGTTGAGGCCGAGCTGGGGGCGCTGCTGCGGCGGCACTACGCGCAGCAGTGGACCGAGACGACCGAGCAGTTGGCAGCCGCCGAAACCGACGAGACGCGACTGGCGGCGGAGCTGGCCGAGAAGCGCGCGGCGCGTGAAGCGGTCGTCCAGACGCTCCAGGCCGATCGCGAGCAGATGCGGCAGCGCCGCGCCACGCTGGATCAGTTGCGATCGGCGTTAGCGCGGGCGACGCAGCAGGCCGAGGCGTCGGCGCGTGAGCTGGCTGTGGCGCAGGAGCGCTCGACGGGGCTGCGGCAGCGACAGGCCGAGCTTGCGCAGCGCCGGAGCCAGCTTGAGACGGCGGCGCAGGCGGCGCGGGAGCAGGTCGAGCAGTTGGCGGCACAGGCCGCACAGCGTGAGGCCGCGCTGAGCACAGAGCGCGCGCGGCTGCACGAGGCCGAGACAGCGTTGCGGCGCGAGCTAGATGCACGTCGAGCCGCAGAGGCGGAGCTGGCCGCGCAGCGCGAGGCGCTGGTGCGGGCGACGACCGCGCTTGAGACTGAGCGCGTCCGGCAGCAATCCCTGGCGCGGCGCTTGACGACGATCATCGCTGAGCAGGCCGAGCTAGCGGCCACGATCCAGCAGAGCGCGGCGCTGTGCGAGCAGCGGGATGCTGAGGTCACGTCGGCGCAGCAGGCGGTCGCGGAGGCCGAGCAGCACATCGCGGCTGTGAGCAAAGATCTGGATACGCTGCGGGCCGACGGCGAGGCGCTCCGGCGCGAGCGCGATCAGCTTGACGAGCGGATCACCGGCGCGCGGCGGGCGCATGGCGAGCTACAGGCGCGCTACGACGCGCTCAACCGGCTGGCGCGCTCCTACGAGGGCACCTTCGCGGGCGTGCGCGCGGCGATGCAGTGGGCCGAGCGCGAGAATCGCTCCCGCTTTGCGCTCGTCTCGTCGCTGCTGCGCGTGCCCGCTGAGCTTGAGACGGCGATCGAGGTGGCCCTGGGCGCGCGACTCCAGCATATCGTGGTGGAGCGCTGGAGCGATGCCGAGGCCGCAATTGCTCAGCTCAAGCGTACGAATACCGGGCGGGCGACCTTCCTGCCGCTGGATACGCTCAAGCCCGCGCGTCGTTTAGCGGTGCCGCCGCTGCCGGGTATCCGTGGCGTGGCCGCAGATCTGATCGCTGTCGATGGGCAGTACGCGCCGATCGCGGTGTATCTGCTGGGCCGCACGCTGATCGCCGAGGATCTGGCCGCCGCACGCCGGGCGCTGCCGGAGCTTGAGGGCGGCTGGACGATCGTGACGCTGAGCGGCGAGCAGGTGGCGACCGGCGGCGCGGTGACGGGCGGCGCTGCCACTCGTGAGAGTGGCACGCTCCGCCGGGAGCGCGAGTTGCGCGAGCTTCCGGCGCAGCTATCGACGGCGCAGCAGTTGATCGAGCGGCTGCAAACGGAGCGCGGCGCGACCACGCAGCGCATCGATGTGGTGCAGCTTGAGCTACGGCAGGCCGAGATGGTGCAGCGTGAGGCGCGCACGGCCCGCGATCAGGCGCAGCGCAGCGTCGAGGAGCGGCGGCGGGTACACCATCGCGCCGAGGCCGATCTTGCCGCGCTCCAGCGCCGCCGTGACGATCTGCGGCGTGAGCAATCCACGCTTGAGCAGCAGACGCGGGCTGGTCAGGCTGTGGTCGAGACGGCAGAGGCGGCGCATCGTCGGGCGCAGGCCCAGACCAGCGCTGCCGAGGCGGGGCTGACCGAGCGGCTGGCGGCGATGGGCAACGACGAGGCGGCGCTGCGTGAGCTACGCGCGCGAGTGGCCCAGCAGGAGGCCGAGCATCGCAGCCAGATCGCCGCGGTGCGGGCGCAGGAGCAGGCCGCCGAGCGCGCGACCGGCGAGCAGGCGATGGTCGCGCAGCAGGCGCAACATCTGGCGCACGAGCTTGAGGCACTCACGCAGACGATCGAGATATTGCAGGCGCGTCAGTCGGAGCAGCAGGCGCAGGCGCAGGCGGTGAGCGAGCAGGTGACGACCGCCCAGGCTACCCTGCGGGAGGCCGAGCAGCGTCTCGAGGCGCTTGAGGCGCGTGAGCGCGAGCTGACCGGCGCGACGCTCACGCTTGAGGCGACACACGGCGCGGCGGCAGTCGAGCTACAGCGGCGGCGCTCCGATCGTGATGCGCTCTGGGAGCGCGCGGCGGAAGATAGCATCGATGTCGAGCAGCTTGTAGCCGAGCGGGCTGCCTCCGAGACGGCGGAGGCCGACGAGTCATCCGAGGCCGCGACGCTTGCGCAGCGGATCGAGCAGCTACGGACGCGGCTAAGACGGATGGGACCGGTCAATGCGCTCGCGCCGGAGGAGTACCGCGCCACGCAGGAGCGCTACGGCTTCTTGAACGAGCAGCTCGCCGACGTGCGCGCGGCGACGGTCGCGCTGCGTGAGGCGATCGGCCATCTCGATCAGGTGATGCAGGAGCACTTCGCGGCGACGTTCGAGGCCGTCGGGCAGGAGTTCAGCCGGATGTTTACCCGGCTTTTCGGCGGAGGCTCGGCCCGGCTGGTGCTGCTCCACGACGAGAGCGACGCCGGTGTCTATGGCATCGAGATTATGGCGCAGCCGCCCGGCAAGCGCCAGCTTAACCTGCAACTGCTCTCCGGCGGCGAGCGGGCGCTGACGGCGGCGGCGCTGCTGTTTGCGATCCTGACGGTCAATCCCAGCCCGTTCTGCATCCTCGACGAGGTCGATGCTGCGCTGGACGAGGCGAATGTGGTGCGCTTCCGCGAGGCGCTGCTTCAGCTTGCGCAGCAGACGCAGTTCATCCTGGTGACGCATAATCGCGGCACGGTTGAAGCTGCCGACACGCTCTACGGCATAACCATGTCGGAGGACGGAGGATCACGGGTGCTGTCGCTGCGGCTGGAGGAAGTCGAGGACGACGGCTCGCTCTCGCTGGCTGGTTAGTGGCCCGCAAAATGCCTACGAGTGAGAAGGACATACGGACGTAGATGGCTATGGTATGATCCGCCAGCATGAGAGAGGTAAAGCATTTTGCGGCTGACAGCGCTGCATCGCAGCCTGTATCAGGAGGCGTACATTCTATGGCGTGGCTCAAGCGCCATTGGCGATTGATACTTGGGATTGTCTGTATTGGGCTGCTCATCGCGATTGTTGCCACGCAGCGAGGAGAGCTGGTCGAGGTCGGGCGCATCCTGCGGATGGCGAATCCGGCCTGGCTGGCCGCCGCGCTGATCGTCCAGAGCCTCGTGTACCTGTGCTTTGCGTCGGTGTACTGGCGTAGCCTGCGGCTGCTGGGCTACCATGTGCGCCTGCTGTCGTTGTATGGCGTTGCCTTCGTGGCGATCTTTCTGGGGCGCGTCTTTCCCGCCGGAGGCACCAGCACCTTCGCCTTCCTGCTCTACCAACTGCGGCGGCGCGGCATTCCAGACGGCACGGGCGCGGTCACGGTGACGCTCGACGGTCTTTCCTACCTGATCGGCTTTTTTATCCTCTTGTCCAGCGGCTTCGTCTATCTCTTCACCCACGGCGATCTCAAGGTCAATCAGGTGCTGATCGTCGCGCTGCTGACGCTGCTGATTATGGCGCTGGGCATGTACGTGTGGGGCCTCTCCCGCGACCGGACGCTGCTGACCAAGCGGGCGCTCGATCTGAAAAACTGGCTCTCGCGCATCCTGCGGCGTAACTGGGGCGATACCCAGGTGCTTTCGTTTATCGCCGAGCTGTACGAAGGCGCGGCGCTGATCAGCCGCGATCGGATCGGCTTTGTCCAGCTGGTCGCGCTGCATGTATTGGCGCTGCTGCTCGACTGTATCACGCTGCTGCTGCTGTTCTGGTCGGTGGGTGTGTGGCCGCACTTCTCGGTAGTGCTGCTGGGCTATAGCCTGGCCTACTTCCTGAGCACGATCTCGTCGCTGCCCGGCGGCGGCGGCTCGTTCGAGCTGACGATGACCGCGACGATGGCGACGCTCGGCCTCGATCACGCGCTGGCGCTCTCGGTAACGCTGCTGTACCGGCTGCTGGCCTTCTGGCTGCCGCTCTTCGTCTCGGCGATGATCTACCGGCGCGTCCACTACCATAACGACGAGCCGCCTAAACGGCGCGAAATTGTGCCGGTTCCGGTTCGGGACTAGACGCCCGCTGTCCATCCTCAGCATCCACGCGGGGGGAATCGAGCGGCTGTCGCAGTATTCCGCGTGCGCTGCCCGGCCCGATTCCCGCCCGCCTCTTTGTTCCTTTGTTCTCCTGTTCTTACGCTTTGACGTATCGATCGAACCACGCTACGGTTTTAGCCCAGGCATCCTTTGCGGCATCGGGCTTGTAGTTACGACCGGTATCGTTGTGGAAGGCATGGTTAGCGCCCGGATAGATCTGCTTCTCGAAGGTTTTGTTATTCTGCTGCATGGCCGCCTCGATCTCTGGAATGCCCGCATTGATTCGCTGATCCAGCTCGCCATAGATCGCCAGCACTGCCGCCTGAATACCCGGCACGTCGGCGATGGCTGGCGCTGGCCCGTAGAACGGAACTGCCGCCCGCAGCTCCGATGTTTTGGTCGCGACTCGCCAGGTTACGCCGCCGCCGTAGCAGAAGCCAACCATCCCCACCTTCGCTTTGTCTACAAATGGCTGACTCTGCGCGTAGCGCAGGCCGCTTTGGAAATCCTGAACCGGCTGTCCCTCTGGGGCCTGGCCGAGCGCGCCAGGAATTTGGGCCGGGTCGGCGACCGCCGCCGTGCCCCCCTGTCGTGAGAGCAGGTCAACCGCCAGTCCAACGTATCCGGCTTTCGCCACCCGGCGCGTCACGTCCTTGATATGATCGGTCAGGCCGCGATTCTCGTGGCAGACCAGGATGACCGGGAAGGGTCCCTCGCCGGTCGGCCTGGCGAGATAGCCCATCAGCGTCGCGCCTTCGCCTGGAAACTCAACCATGCGAGCTTCAATACCAGGATCGTTTTCTGGAACGCTGACGGCGGGATCGGGCGATGACGTGGGCTGCTGACTTGCCGCAGGACTGGCAGATGCCGCAGGACTGGCAGATGCCGCAGGCTGCTGACTTGCGGGTGGGCTTGCGCCGCTCGATGTTGGCTCCACTGCGCCACAGGCAGCCAGGATCGATGTCGCGAGCGTCAGGCTGCCGGTGATCGCTGCGATGCGGCGCAGGGCATCTCGGCGGGACATGTGCCCTTCCTGGTACGCTTCGACAAACTCGTCGATCAAGTACAACTGCATGTCGTTCAACGTGTCACGCATGGCCTCCTCCTTTGCTGTCACCGTTAAGGTACGTAGAAAGAAGTCCATGAGATCGCATCTGCTCTGCGTCCGCCGCGATCCTGTCGCCTGCCGCAGCGATGCTCCCGCCTCGTCCAGTGGCATATCCCTTGATGCAGGAGCCGTTGCGTTGTATCCGACGCAATACGCTATACTGACGGTCGGCTGAGCGATCGGCTGGCTCGATCCCGATCGAAGAGGCTGCAATGTGGGTTATTATTCCGCTATTGGCGATCGTTGTCGGCGGTGTGGCCGCACTGATCACGCGGGACTGGCGACGGTCGGTGCTTGTGGGCGCGGTTGGCGGCGTAGTTGGCGCGCTGTTCATGATGTTGTTGATCTATACTGGCATGTGGAGCGGCTAGGTTGAGCCGCTCCTGGCGGCTGGGCGCGAAGAAAGGACTCGTATGCGACTGATTCGTTGGCTGATGATTATGCTGGTGCTGTCGGTGGTGGTAACAAGCTGTGGACAGCCCGGCGCCGCTCCACCTGCCGCGCCGCCCGCCGAAACCGCGACGACCGCCGCTGTGCTGCCGACAAGCACTGCCACGATCGCTGCCTCGCCGTCGCCTGCTGCAACGGCTGAGCGGGCTACGGCGACGGACACAGCCGCAACAAGCGCTGCCAGCGCTACGACGGGCGCAGCCGCTACCGCCGAGACGCAGACGATCACCGCGACCGACGAGGTCAGCGCGACGGACTCCTACCAGCCGCCGGAGTGGGCGCGCGGCGCGGTGATCTATCAGGTCTTTGTTCGCACGTTCACGCCTGAGGGAACGCTGGCGGCGGCGACCGAGCGGCTGCCCGAAATTCGTGATCTGGGCGTCGATATCGTCTATCTGCTGCCGATCCATCCGATCGGCGCCGAGAAGCGCAAGGGCAGCCTGGGAAGCCCCTACAGCGTCCGCGACTACCGGGCGATCGATCCGGCGCTGGGCACCGCCGACGATTTTCGGCGCTTTGTCGATACCGCGCACCAGCTTGGCCTGCGCGTGATGATGGATCTGGTCGCCAACCATAGCGCCTGGGATAATCCATTAGTCACGGAGCATCCCCGGTGGTACTCGCGCAACGCGGCGGGCCAGATCATCCCGCCGAACCCGGATTGGTCCGATGTTGCCGACTTCAACTATACCAACGACGAGCTTCAGCAGTACATGATCGACACCAGCCTGTACTGGGTCAACGAGTTTGGCATCGACGGCTACCGCAGCGACGCCGCCGATCAGGTGCCGATCCTGTTCTGGCGCTCCTGGCGCGCGGCGCTCAAAGCGGCCCGGCCCGATCTGCTGCTGCTCTCGGAGTCGGGCGGCGTGGTGATGTACAGCGCGGGCTTTGAAGTGACCTACGACTGGACGACGCAGGGCCAGTTTACGCAGGCGCTACTCACGCCGCGTCTCGCGCAGCGCGCATTGAGCCAGGTGGCGGCTGAGCAGCGGCGCTATAACAACCAGCGGTGGCGCATGCGCTACCTGGAAAACCACGATCAGGAGCGGATCGCGTCCGTGGCGCGCACGCCGGAGCAGCGCGCGCTGGCAGCCGCTTTTCTGCTGACGATCCCAGGGCTATCGCTGATCTACGCCGGCCAGGAGGTCGGCGCGACGGAGCGGCCTTCGCTCTTCGAGCCGCACACAGTGGACTTTGCCGGGGGCGACCAGGCGCTGCGCAAGGTGTACGCCGATCTGATTGGCCTGCGCAAGACGAATCCGGCTCTGCGCCTGGGGACGCTCACGACGATGTCAACCCGGCAGCAGCCCTTCCTGCTCTACGAGCGCTCCACCGACGATCAGCGCGTGCTCGTCGCGATCAACATGCAGGCGGAGTCGGTCCAGATTCCGCTTGAGGACGTGACCGAGGGCCGCGATCTGCGATCGGGCGCGACCGTCGACCTCACGAAGGGTTTATCGCTGGATGGCTATGGCTATCGGCTGATCGAGCTGCCGTAGATGAAAAACAGAACAAAGAACAAAGAGGGCGAAATTCTATTTGTTCCTTTGTTTCATTGTTCCGTCGTTCGCTGTTTGTTCCTTTGCTTTTACGAGGCTATCGATGACTACTCATCCCCATACACTCGAACCCGTCACGCTCGAAGGCCAGTATGTTCGGCTCGAACCGCTCGTGCTGGCGCATCTGGATCAGCTCTGCGAGGTTGCGCTAGACGAGGATCTCTGGCGCTGGACCACCTCTGTGGTCCAGACCCGCGATGATCTGCGCGCCTATATCGAGGCCGCGCTGCACGGCCAGGATCAGAGCACGATGCTGCCCTTCGCCACGGTTGAAAAAGCGAGCGGACGCGCCATCGGCAGTACGCGCTACGGTAATATCGAGTTGCGCGATCGGCGTGTCGAGATCGGCTGGACCTGGGTTGGGCGTCCGTGGCAGCGTACGCCGATCAATACCGAGGCCAAGTATTTGATGCTGCGCTATGCCTTCGAGACGCTCGGCTGTATGCGCGTGGAGCTTAAAACCGATGCGCTGAATGAGCGCTCCCGGCGGGCGATTGCGCGGATCGGCGCGCAGGAGGAGGGCACGCTCCGCAAGCATATGCTCACCTACAGCGGCAGGATTCGCGACACGGTGTATTTCAGCATCATCGATAGCGAATGGCCGGATGTCAAAGCGGCGCTTGAGGCGAAGCTGGCCCGCTAGCGCGGCGTCAGGGCGCGTGTTTGAGAGCTCCACGTTCCAGGTTCCAGGTTTCCCTGGTTCTTGGTTCTTTGTCTGATTCTCCCCTTTGTTCTTGGTTCTTGGTTCTTTTTAGTCCCGTCGCTCGATCAGCGCCGCCAGCGCGTCGCGCAGCCGCAGCAGCTCCTCCTCAGTGTTGTAAAAGCCCGTGCTGATGCGCAGCACGTAGCTGTCCGAAAGCGGGATCGTGCGAATAATGATGCCCTGCGCGCGCAGCTTCTCCGCCGTGGTGGCCGGGTCGAGGCTCTCGACGGTGAACGCGACCAGCCCGGCGTGTGAGTCGGGCGTGAGGATCGTCGCGCCGGGCAGCGCTCCCAGCAGCGCGCGCCCCCGATCGGCGAGGTGCTGGATGCGCTCAAATGCCCAGTGCCAGCCGACGCTCGACTCCAGCCATCGCAGGCTGGCGAGCATGGCGTACAATCCGGGCCGAAAGATCGTCCCGACCTCGTAGCGCCGCGCTCCGGGCGCGTACAGCGCATCGCCGCTGAGCGTGTAGCTTTCGGAATCGCGCAGCGAGAAGAAGCTGACAAAGGTAGGCCGCAGCAGGCTGATCCGGTCGCGGCGCACATACAGCGCGCCGACACCCTCCGGCCCGCACAGCCATTTTTGTCCGGGGATCGCGTAGAAGTCTACCTTCAGGGCATGAAGATCGAGGGGGATCGCGCCGACCGATTGCGCGCCGTCCACCAGCACCAGCACTCCCCGGCGGTGGGCCAGCGCCACGATCTCGGACAGCGGCAGGCACGCGCCGCTGCTCCAGCTTACATGCGAGATGCTCAGCAGCCGCGTGCGCGGTGTGATCGCGGCATCCAGCGCCGCCAGCACCGCCGCCGGATCGTCGCCAAGACCCAGGTCTGCCACGCGCACATCGACGCCAAAGCGCTGCGCCGCGGCGTAGGCGGGCAGCAGGCCGCCCTCGTGCTCCAGATTGGTCAGCAGCAGCTCGTCGCCGGGCTGCCAGTTGAGGCCCCAGCACCCGATGTTCATCCCCTCGCTGGTATGATGGGTGATCGCGATCTCGTCCGTGGCGGCGCCGAGCAGCCCCGCAAAGGCCGCGCGCAGCTCCTCGAAGGTTTTGAGCACGCGCTCGTACGCGATAATGTCGGCACGACCGCGCTCGAAGTCGTGCTGCGACTCGGTGATAAGCGCATCGAGCGCGGCGCGTGGCAGCGGCCCCGCCGTGCCCGTGTTGAGATAGACCGATGAGGCCACGGCTGCCAGCGCGGCGCGGACCATCCGCACATGATCGGCGTTCATCGTCGGCTCCTTTCAGAGCGGTTGGTTCTGCCATGATAAGCGCTGTGTCGATCGCTCGGCCCTACACAGTGCGACATTCTGGCAGATTCCTGGGGCATACCAAGGGCTCCCGCAAGACGCGGGAGCCCCGGTTGTGCGATGTGGTGGATTAGCGACCGAGCCGCTCCGCGGCTAGCGCGCGCAGCTGGTGCGTGGCGAGCGGTGCCGACAGGGTGCTCAGCAGGCCGCCGTTGCGCAGCGGCTTGATCAGGCCAGCCCTGGCTGGCTGCGCAATCGCGTTGGCCGGCGCACCGACGACGATCGATCGGTCGTCGAAGTCGTACAGCCGCGTCACCATCTCCAGCTTCAGCTCGCCAAACTCTTCATCGGTGGTAAACGCCGAAACCTGATACTGATACAGGTAGTTGATCTGCTGCCCGATGAAGAAGTCCAGCGCGATGTGATCGTTCATATTGCTGCTGTCGCCCGCGATCCAGACCTGATACTGGTTGGTAGGCGTGCCCGCGATGGCCTTGCTGCCGATGCTGCTGATCGGCGCTGCCGATACATCGACCTGCGGCGCAGTTTCCGGCGCGCCGACCGGAAGATCGACGGTCGACTGGACATACCACTGCGAGCTGGCGTCCTCGCGTGTGTAGATCCGGTCTGGGAAGGCGACGACTTCCAGGGTGGCTACTTCGCCGACGACCGTGCGGAGGACGAAGTGCGCTGCGTTGCCGACCACCTCGCCCTTGCCGACGATGAACGGCAGATCGTTGAGCACGAGCGCAAGCTCGAACCGTCCGCTCATCGCGCCCCTGATATCGGGCAGCTTATCGACTCGCTCGGCGGCTGCGGCTGGCAGCGCAAGCGCCAGCAGCAGGAAAGCCAGGAGTACAAATCGACTACGCTTGAGCATGAGACGTCTCCCTCCTACGTTAGACAAATGATCCACCATCATTCGTCAGATAGATGCTATTCTAGCACACAATTTGTGAAACTGAACCAGCGTCTTTGTGTCTAATCTCGATACAATCTTTGGCACGAAGGTTGATCGGTTAACAATTGCGCCATCGAGTCAATATGTATTAACCTTTTATTAACTTAACAATATGCTGGCGGGATTATGTTTCTAAAGTTGCTTGATTAAGTTATGTAGCAGCTTTTTAGTCAATATTGCTGTGAACATAATGCTCTTGTTTTCTGTGATCTTGCACACGGGAGCACTTGCGTTTAAGCTACGGCGATCAATCATGAAGGAGTTGCCTGTGTACCGTCGCGCGATCTATCCTGTCTTGCAGCGCTTTGATGCGGAGCGCTCCCACGAGGCCGTGCTGCGGCTTTTGACGGTGACGGAGCGTTCGCCGCAGGTACGGCGGCTGCTGCGGCGGCTCGTGGCCTATAACGATCCGCGCTTGCAGGTTGAGCTGTGGGGGCTGCGCTTTGCAAATCCACTGGGTCTAGCCGCAGGGCTGGATAAGAATGCCGTCGCGGTGCAAACCTGGGGCGCGCTGGGCTTTGGACATGTGGAGGTAGGCACGGTAACGCCGCTGCCGCAGCCGGGCAATCCTCGTCCGCGCATGTTTCGCCTGCCCGCCGACCGCGCGCTGATCAATCGGATGGGCTTTCCAGGGCAAGGTGCGCTGGCGGTTCGTGCGCGGCTGCAACGCCTGAGCCGCGATCGTCCGCTGGTCGGGGTCAACATCGGGGCCAATAAAGCCAGCGTCGAGGCCGGGCGCGCCGTTGACGATTATACGCACGCGCTGGCGCAGCTCTCCGCCTATGCCGACTATGTGACGATCAATATTAGCTCGCCCAATACGGCCCGGCTGCGCGAGTTGCAGGGCCGAGATGCCCTGGAATCGCTGGTGCGGCAGGTGGTGGCGCAGCGCGATCAGATGGCTGTGCGCAAGCCGCTGCTGATCAAAATCGCGCCGGATCTGGCTCCCGCCGATCTCGACGACATCAGCGCGGTCTGTCTGACGAGCGGTGTGGACGGTATCATCGCGACCAACACTACCATCGACCGACAAACGACGCTGCGGGAGGCCGCCAGGGAAGAAGCGGGCGGTCTGAGCGGCGTGCCGCTGCGCGAGCGTGCGACGGATATTGTGCGCTATCTCTATACCCATACTCAGGGCAGGCTGCCGATCATCGGCGCGGGCGGCGTCTTCGGCGCTGCCGATGTCTTCGAGAAGCTGGCAGCCGGAGCATCGCTGGTGCAGGTGTACACCGGCTTCGTCTACGAGGGGCCGCTGCTCGCGCGCCGCATCAACCGCGATCTAGCGCGTTTGCTGCAAGAGCATGGCCTCACCTCGATCGCGCAAGTGACGGGCAGCGGCATGACGCTGCGCCGTTGAGCGTGCCAGGTATCCGAGGCTGCGGCTAGCATTCCCACATGACGAGCTATTGTCCATTTTTGTAAAAATAGTTACATCGTGGCACATTTTGCGCTACAATATAAGGCGCTGGAACAGCACGCCACATGGTTTTTCAAGCGAGATGTTACGGTCTGCCGCCGAACAATCACCTGATCGGGCTGCTCCTGTTCCGTGAACCTTGATATACCTCTAGCGAAAGGATGAAAGAAAATGGACGTGATCGACAACGTGGTCAGCACGCCGACCTACACCGAAGAGGATCACGAAACTTGGCATAAGCTCTGCGTCCGGCAAATGGAGCTAGTCCGAGATGTCGCCTGTCGAGAGTTCTTCGAGGGATTTCCCAAGCTAGCGCTTGATTTTAACCGCCTGCCCGACCGCGATGTGATGGCGCAGCGGATTCATAGCTTTACCGGCTGGACGCTCGCCGACGCGCAGAATGCGTATCTTGGCCCGACGGAGTGGTTCGAGCATATCGCCGCGTGCCGCTTTCCCGTCACCGACTATATTCGGAAGCCCGATGAGCTTGATTTCACGCCGCTGCCCGATCTCTTCCACGAATACTTCGGCCATCTCGCCTTCTTCACGCTGCCTGAGTTCGCCGATATTGCGCGGCGCTACGGCGAGGTGTATCTGAAGGCGCGCACGGAAGAGCAGCAGTTGGCAATCGCGCGGCTGTGGTGGTTTACGATCGAGTTTGGCTTTGTGCGCGAGAACGGCGAGCTGAAGGTCATCGGCGCCGGTCTGCTCTCGTCGCCGGGCGAGCTGCTGCACGCGCTGCGGCCAGAGGTGCCGAAGCATCCCGTCGACATCAACCGCATCGCAAAGACGCCATCGGCAGCCTATAGCTACCACGACGAATATTTCATCCTCGACTCGCTCCAGCATTGGCGCGACGTGATCGATGCGTATGCCCGCCAGGAAGGCTTAGCGTAGCTTCCGTCGAATCCGACGAAGGCCCTCGCACGCGGTGTGAGGGCCTTTATCGATTTAAGCGCACGTGGCCTGGCCTGGAGGCTGGCAGGATCATTGTGCGATGGCCTGTCAGGTAGGTCGTACCCCACGAGGTCAATTGATCGGCAGACCGACGTAGAAATAATAGTGGAGGATCTCGCTCGGCTTGGCGGGCAAGGTCGTCATCCTGGGGTTGAGTACCTGATACCAGCGCGGACCAAGCAACTCCAGCGGCAGGCCAAGCTGGTCGTTGCCGTGCAGGTAGAGCTGAGTCAGCGCGCTCAGCTTCCGTAGCGACTGTGGCAGGGCCGTGAGCCGGTTGTGATGCAGGATCAATTGCTGAAGCCGCGCGAGCTGGCCGATGGAGTCGGGGAGGACGGTGAGGCGATTCCCGGCGAGGTCGAGGTGTTCGAGACACGCGAGCTGGCCGATCGAGCGGGGCAGGGCCGTCAGCCGGTTTCCCGACAGGTTGAGCACGCGCAGCCGCGTCAATTGGCCGATCGAGTCGGGGAGCGCCGTTAGCTCGTTGCCGGACAGATCTAAATATTCAAGCTGGAGCGACTGTGCGATCGAGTCGGGTAAGACCTTGAGGCGATTGCCAGCCAGATCGAGCGTCCGCAGCTGAGGTAATTGCCAGATCGAAGTCGGCGGCTGTCTCAAATGCATGTGCGACAAATCCAACGCCATGATAGCTCCTCCGTGAGCGCAAGCAGGTGCCCGGCAGGTTCCAAGATTAATTGCTCAACCTGGTTCATCATCAAGGAGTCTGTGTGGCCTTGCCATATGCTGATCCAGCTCAGACACAAGGATTGTGTGGGCTACTCAACACTCGCCTGACAGCGCACTGGCAAACGGATCTGCAACAAACTGCGGCATAACCGACAGGGGGCCGGTCATTTCGTTAACCATACCAACGCAGACTACGGACCAAGCGATACGCAACGTGAGGATTGAGACGAACAAGACGATCTGGGTAGCGTCCTGGCTCATCGAGCGGAGTGGAAGATGGAAGGCATACCCGCAACGATCGGCGTGGAGGCCAGCGCTACGGAGCATTCTGTGGTGATGATATGTCGCCTAGAGCTTTGTGTGTCAATCGTGGAGTAGTTTATGATGTTTCAATGTGCCTGTCAAGTGCGCGAATCGCAGCAGCTCTGGCAGCATACGTCGTCGATGATCTCGGCATATCGGTCGTAGCCATTGACATAATATGTATGGTCAGGTATCCTTACTATCAGGGTACTTGGGGATACAGCTATGTCCTGGACCATTGAAGAAGCGACCCAGGAGCTGCTAGGCGTGCTGCCGCTGCTCAGCCGGATCGTGGCGGCGGAAGTTCGGCGGGAGGCGGGCGAAGAAACAACCATGCCGCAGTTCCGCGTGCTCAGCTACCTTGCCTCTGCGCCCTTGACGCTGAGTGTGCTCGCCAAAAAGCGCCGTGTGACGCTCCAATCGATGAGCGAGCTGGTACAGATGCTGGTCGAGCGCGGCTGGATCGCGCGGCTGCCCGATCCCCACGATCGTCGTCAGCATCTCTTGTGTCTGACGGATGAGGGTCGGCGGCACTATGAGCACGCGCAGGAGTACACGCTGCGCCGACTCGCGCCGCTGATGCAGGCGTTGAGCCCCACGGAGATGGATGCAGTGCGGGTGGCGCTGCCAGCCCTGCGGCGAGTCCTGACGCAGGAGGAAGGTCAGGCGTGCAGTGGCGGCTAAAGCAGAACCCGACGGGCCTTTAGCCGAGCCGACACCGCCACCCGCCGGGCGCTTCGCTTCGAGGCTGGGAGGCGTGACCCACGGCTTTCGAGCGCTGCGCGCGCGCAACTATCGGCTGTTTTGGTTTGGGCAGAGCATCTCGCTCACAGGCACCTGGATGCAGACGATGGCCCAGGCATGGCTGGTGCTCCAGATGACCCACTCTCCGTTCGCGCTGGGTCTTGTCACGACGCTCCAGTTCTTGCCGATCATGCTCTTCTCGCTGGTCGGCGGCGTGCTGATCGATCAGGTCCCGAAACATCGTATGGTGCTCACAACACAACTGCTGGCGCTGATCCAGGCGGTGATCTTCGGCACGCTGGTGGGAACCGGCCTGATCCAGCTCTGGCACGTGTATATCCTGGCCGCGATCCAGGGAACGATCAACGCCTTCGATAATCCGGCGCGGCAGGCGTTTGTGCCGGAGCTGGCGGGACGCGAGCATCTGGTCAACGCAATCGCGCTCAACTCGATGCTCTTCAACAGCGCCCGGATGATCGGTCCCGCCATCGGGGGCGTCGTGATCGCAAAGTTTGGGATCGCGACCGCGCTCTACCTGAACGCCGCCAGCTTCGTCGCGGTCATCGCCGGGCTGCTGGTGATGGACCCGACGCGCTTCTTCAGGTCAGCGCAGCGCCGGTCGACAACACCGCTGAAGCGGCAGGTGGTCGAAGGGCTGCACTATGTCTGGCGCACGCCAGCGGTCTTGCAGATCATGCTGATCGTCGCCGCGATCGGCACCTTTGGCTATAACTTCAGCGTCGTGCTGCCGCTGCTGGCCGGATTCGTCCTCCACACCGACGCGCCCGGCTTCGGCAATCTCTCGGCGTTCTTGGGCCTCGGCTCGCTGCTCGCGGCGCTCACAACGGCGTACACCAGGCAGGTGACGGCGCGGCGGCTCCTGCTGGGATCATCTGCCTTCAGCCTGCTGCTGGCGCTCGTCGCCCTATCAACCAATTTTGCGCTATCGGCGGCGCTGCTGGTCGCGCTGGGCTTTGCGGGCATCACCTTCGCGACCACGGCCAACACGCTGCTCCAGCTTGCCGTGCCCGATGAGCTGCGCGGTCGGGTGATGAGCCTGTATATCTTGCTCTTTGCGGGCAGCACGCCGATCGGCGGCTTTCTGATCGGCTCGCTGTCCGATATTATCGGCGTGTCGGGGACGCTGCTGCTGTGTGCCGCACTGTGTTTTGCGGGTGTGATCGGAGCCGACCTGTATCGTCGGCGCGTGGCGTGGCCTCGATCTACCGCATAGATGTATGAACACAGCCGGACGTTACCCGCGCCCTTCGGTCGTGACCGGCGCTTTAGCCGCGCGCATCAGGCGGGCCGAGTTGAGCATGATCGCGACATCGGGAAGGCTCTGGGCGGCGGCGGCAAAGACCGGCGGCAGCACGCCGATCGCCGCGAGGGTCACGCCGACGATGTTGTAGAGCGCGGTAAAGCCCAGGTTTTGCCGGATGGTGCGCCGCGCGCGACGCCCGACACGGAGCGCCTCCGGCACCAGTCGCCAGTCGTCGCGCATCAGCACGACATCCGCCGCCTCGATCGCGACATCCGTGCCGATCGCGCCCATCGCCACGCCGACATCGGCCTGCGCCAGCGCGGGTGCATCGTTCACGCCGTCGCCAACCATCATTACGATCGCGCCCTGAGCCTGAAGCGCCTGCACGGCGGCGATCTTATCTTCCGGCAGCAGATTGGCGCGATACTCCAGCCCCAGCTCAGCGGCGATTGCCGCCGCGACGCGCTCGTTATCGCCCGTCAGCAGCAGCATGCGTCGCACGCCGCTGCGCTTGAGCGCTGCCAGCGCCGCCAGCGCCTCCGGTCGAATGATGTCGGCGACGCCCATCAGCCCGCTTACGCGCCGCTCCTGAGCGACAAAAAAGACCGTCTTTCCGGCGGCCTCAAGCGCCCGCGCCCGCGCCTCGTGATCGTCGCTCAGCACGATGTGCTGCTCCACCAGCAGGCGACGATTGCCGATTGTCCAGGCTCGCCCATCGACCGTGCCGCTAACACCGCGCCCCGGCAGCGGCGCGAAGGCTGCCGGTTCGGGCCAGACAATTCCTCGGTCTGCCGTCGCCCGCACGATCGCCTGCGCCAGCGGATGCTCGCTGCGCGCCTCAAGCGCGGCTGCCGCCCGCAACATCTCCTGCTCGGCGACGCCATCCAGCGCGATCACATCCGTCACCTGCGGCTGTCCGCGTGTCAGCGTGCCGGTCTTGTCCACGACGATCGTATCGACGCGCGCCAGTTGCTCAAGCACGATCCCGCCCTTGATCAGCAGGCCGCGCTGCGCGGCGCTGCCGACGCTCGCCAGCACGACTACGGGCGTTGCCAGCGCAATCGCGCACGCGCAGGCTACCACCAGCACCGCGACGGCGTTCAAGATCTGGCCGGTGATGACGTACGTGGCGAGCGCGACGACCAGCACGGTCGGCAGGTAGTACGCCGAAAAGCGATCGGCGAAGCGCTGCACCGGAGCCTTGCGCGACTCGGCCTCCTCGACCAGCCGGACGATCTGCGCAAAGGCCGTATCGCTGGCGCGCCTGGTGGTGCGCACTTTCAAGAAACCGGCCTGCGCGACCGTCGCGGCGAAGACGGTATCGCCCGGCTGTTTATCTACCGGGATGCTCTCGCCTGTGATCGGCGCTTGATCGACAGGCGCGGACCCGTCGAGCACCACGCCATCCACTGGAATGCGCCCGCCGGGCCGCACCAGCACCACCTCGCCAATCGCCACGTCGGCGACGGGCAGCTCCACCTCGTGTCCATCGCGCAGCACCCGCGCGACCTGCGGCTGTAGCCCGATCAGCCGCCGGAGCGCCTGGCGGCTGCGTCCGGTGGTCAGATCTTCGAGCCAGTCGGCGAAGCGCATGAAGAATACGATCAGCGCTGCGGTGGTCCACTGCCCCACGGCGATGGCGGCGATCACGCCCGCCGTCATCAGCGTGTGGCTCGTCACCTGGCGGTTGAGCGCCGCCTGAGCCACGCCGCGCAAGACCGGCCATCCGCCAGCGCCGATAGCCAGCGCCGGAATCCACCACGGCAGCCGATCCAGCGCCCGATCGAAAAGGCCAAGCTGCTCGCCAAGCGCCGCGACGACGACCACAACGGCGACCATGCCGAGCAGACCCCAGCCGATGATCTGTCCAAGATCGCGCCTGCCAGCATCGGGCGGCGCGGCTACCGTTTCGTCGCGCACGCTGTACCCGGCCTGACCGATCGCCGCCCTGATCTGCCCGACGGTCACGCGATCGGGATCGAAGGTTACGGTCGCGCGCTCCGCCGCAAACAGGACGCGCGCCTCGGCGACGCCGTGGAGCTTGCCAATCGCCGCCTCGATCTGCGCCGCGCAGCTCGTACAGTCCATGCCTGCGACCGGCAGAGTGATCGTCTGATGGTTGCCTGAGTCTGTCATATCGCTTCCTGCTGCTGTGTGCTCCTGCGCTGATCATACCAGGAACTCGTGGCTACGCGCTACGGCGACGGATCTGGCCTGATGACGCTCAGGAATCCCGCCTTACACCAGCCGCAGCTCGGCGTAGTCTTCGTGCAGCGCGATATGACTCCCAAGTGCCGCCGACCGCTCACGCATTCGCTCCATCAGCCAATGTGCCTCAGCGCCAGCCACGCGCTGCACCCGCAGGCGATCGATCTTGACGGGATGCAGCACGATCCGCTGCACACCGTGCGGCGTGAGTTCGACCACAAACAGAAACGATAGGTCGTTGCGCTCAGCCGGATCGATCGCGTAGTCGTCGATGAAGTCGCCTGTAGCATACAGGATCGGCTTGCCATGATAGGCTTCTATGCCCAACGGGGTGTGGTTGGAGTGACCCCAGTAGAGATCAGCGCCGCGCTCGATCAGATCGTGCGCCATGGCCTGCATCGCGGGCGACGGCGGCCCCCAGTTCGGCCCAACATGCGCGCTGATGATCACCCGGTCGGCGTGGCGGCGCGCGTCGTCGAGGACGCGCTGGATACGTGAGCGGTACGGCTCGATCAACCCCGACGAATCGTACGCGGCGTAGTTAAGGCCGGGCTGATCGGGCGTTGCACCCCAGGCGCGCATATCGTCGGTCAGCGCAAGCACGGCGATTCTGCCAAGCGCGGTAGCAAAATACGCGGGAGCGAGCGCCTCAGCGAGGCTGTGCCCGGCTCCGGCATGACGAATGCGAGCCTGATCGAGCAGATCAAGACAATCGAGCAGCGCCTCTGGGCCGTAGTCCAACACATGGTTATTCGCCACCGTCACTCCATCGATGTCGGCGGCGTGCAGCACGTCGATCGCGCGCGGATGCGCTCGAAAATGAAACGGCTTTGTGGCAGGCCGCCAGCGCCTACCGCGCGTGCTGATCACGCACTCCAGGTTGATCAGGCACAGATCGGCCTCGGCCAGCAGCGGCAGAAGATCGCCCCACACGTAGGCGGGCGGCAGGCGCGGCTGCTGAATGACGTGCTGATCCACGAGTCGTCCAAGCATCACGTCGCCGGTCAGCGCGATACGTACCCATTGCGCCATGACACATCCTCGTTTCGAGTTCCAAGTTCCAGGTTTCGAGTTGGGAGGTGAGGCCCTCCCCCCCGCCTCCTTCCCCACGATCAGGCGGAAGCCCGCCTTCGCGGCCTGCGGCAGAGGAGCAGGGGAGCCGTTGGGCTTCGTTCTTGCTGGTTGTTCGCTTGTTTCCTTGTTCGCTTGTTCTTTCGTTTGGTGCTTTATTCCTTCGCGCTACCTCCACAGCTCGCTGAGCGAGCCGTCGCCGATCAAGCGCTGGATTGCCTGCGCGAGCAGCGGTGCGATCGATACGACATGAAGCTGCGGCCACGACTGAATGGCGATCGGGATGCTATCGGTGACGTACAGCGCGTCGATGCCAGCGGCGACGAGCTTCTCCTGCGCGCCCGGCAGCAGCAGGCCATGCGTCGCGGCAACGATGATCGGAGGGCGCGCGCCAGCGCTGCGGAGCGCCGTGACTGCCTCGACGATCGTGCCGCCCGTCGAGATCATATCGTCGATGATCAGGCAGGGCCGATCGCGCACATCGCCGACGACATGCGTGATATGCGTTTCGGTGCCGCTGATGCGCTGCTTGTGCAGCACCACCACGGGCGCATCAAGGCGATGCGCGTACTCGCTCGCCATGCGTACGCGCCCCGCATCGGGCGAGACGATCGCCGTGCCGGGCGGCAGATAATCGTGCAGCGCCGCCGCCAGAACCGGTACCGCCGTCAGGCTGTCGACCGGGATATGAAAAAAGCCCTCGATCTGCGCCGCGTGAAGATCGACCGTCACGACCTGATCGACGCCGACCGCCTGGAGCAGCACCGCGACCATGCTGGCGGTGATCGGCTCGCGATGACCGGCACGCTTATCGGACCGGGCATAGCCGAAATACGGCACGATCGCGGTGATCCTGCCCGCAGCCGCCCTGCGGCAGGCATCGACCAGCGCCAGCAGCTCGACCAGATGCTCGTTCACCGGCGGCGCGGTCGGCTGGACGATAAACATGTCCTTGCGACGCACCGGCTCGCGCAGCTCGATCGCCACCTCGCCATCGGGAAAACGTTCGATTCGGCAGGCGCTCAGCGGCAGATCGAGCGCTTGCGCGATGGCCGCAGCCAGCGCCGGATGGGCGGTTCCGGCAAGAATCGCCGGTTTGATGGCTCGTCCTTCCATGCTCAACTCCTGCGCTGCGTACCCGCTCGCGGATGCTCCGCGCGCCGATATGTCCTGGTCTTTCCGCTGCGCAAGACGCGCCGATAACCTTCGATGGCGCGCTCGTTGGCCTCGTTCTCTGAGGCACTGAGCTGCTTCCAGGCGGCATTCGGGCCAATGTAGCGATACGTTCGGGTTTGATCATCGGCCAGGTAGATGCCGCGATCGATCTTCAGTTCGATGTGCATGGCACGCCTCTGCTCGCAACCGATCGCCGCCCCACGCTCGATGGACTCCTGGGCGGGCAGATTCACGCGGAGCCCGTCGCAATCATGCGACGATGCTCTAGTCTAGGATAGACCCTTGACCCCGGAAGCTGCGTTGTGATTCCGCGTGTGCCGCGTGAATAAAGCGCAACGGTACGCGACCTGTTCTCCATGCCGCGTGATGGTCCGGTGTCCTATAGTGAGGGGAGTCCATGACGTGGGGGTGCGTATGCGGCTAGGCGAGCAACAAATTGCCGAGGGCATCTGGATGCGGCGCGCCCGCTTTCGAGACGCTGACATCGCCTACCTGCGCGGCCAGCGCGGACGATCCGGCACGCCCGTTTTTGCCGACGATTTTCGCGATTGGCTGCGCTTGCATGGACGTTTCGAGGCCCTGAGCCTGCGCGCCATCCCGAAGGCCGGGCGGTGCATCCGAACGAGCCGCTGACTGTTGTGCAGGGGCCGCTGGCGATGGCGCAGATCCTTGAAACGCCGCTGCTCAATCATCTCAACTACCAGACGCTCATCGCCACCAAGGCGGCACGCATCGCAGCGGTTGGCCGGGGCCGTCCCGTGCTCAAAGTCTCGGAGTTGCCGCAGAAGACGCCCACGCCCGCTCACAAGCATCTCTGGCGGCTGGATGCGGGCGTGCAGCGCTTGATCAATCCGCACATCTATCATGTTTCGCTCACGCAGCGCTTGTGGGATCTGCGGCTGAAGCTGATCGATTCGGCGCTGCACCAGATGCGGTAGGCATCACAGCCTCGCGCCTCTCGCCGTCTGTCCACATCGTGCAGCGATCTTCACGGCGCGTGGACGGACTGTTCTGGCGCCGAGCCGGGCAGGGCGTAGTCTAGGAGTAGATCCATGCAGTTGCGCACTGGTCTATCTGAGGCTGCGTGGAGCAAGGAGGTATGTCATGCTGAATCGATTTCCGATGCTTGTTGCCGTCGTCGCCATTGCTGCCCTCGCGCTGGCAGCGGGCGCGATCGGCGCGGTCTTGATCCGGCCCCAGGCGATTCAAGCAGCGCAGACGAGCGCGGCGATCCGCCAGCTCACCGTGGTGGGCACAGGCGAGGTCAAGGCCACGCCCGACACCGCGATCGTGCAGTTCGGCGTGCAAACCGACGCGACCACGGCCAAGCAGGCGCTCGCCGATAACAATGCAAAGATGCAGGCTGTGATCGCCAAGCTGAAGGAGCTGGGTATTGAAGACAAGGACATCCAGACCAGCAACCTGAGCATCTGGCCGCGCTACAGCGAGCGTGGTCCTGAGGGCGGCGTGACGGGCTACCAGGCCAGCAATAGCGTCGCGGTGACGATCCGCAACGTGGCGCAGGCGGGCGATCTGCTTGAGCAGGTAATCGACGCGGGCGCGAACTATATGGCCGGCATGAGCTTCACGATCGCCGAGCCTGCGACGCTAGAGGCGGCGGCCCGTGACAAGGCGATTGCGGACGCGCGCGCCCGCGCCGAGGCGATGGCGCAGGCCAGCGGCGCGCAGCTTGACCAAATGCTGACGATCAGCGAGATCGTCAGTGGCGTATCGCCGATGGTGTACGAGGCCAAAGCCACGGCGACGGGAGCTGGCGCGCCGATCCAGCCGGGCGAACAGTCGATCGTGCGGCAGGTGCAGGTAACGTACACGTTGAAGTAGCTGCGCTACCCTAAAGGCAAAGGAGCGTGTGTGATGCCCTACGTGATTTGTGAGCCGTGCATCGGCGTCAAGGATACGTCGTGCGTCAAGGTCTGCCCCGTCGATTGCATCTACGAGGGTGACGATCAGTACTACATCAGCCCTGACGAGTGCATCGATTGCGGCGCGTGCGAGCCCGAATGTCCTGTTTCGGCGATCTTTGCCGAGGATGCCGTTCCCGAACAGTGGCAGAGCTATATCGCCAAGAACGCCGCTTTCTTCGGCTGAGCTTGCGGCGCTGGCGCGTTGGATGTGTCCGGCAGACGCGCCGCCACTGTTGCTCGTAACTTCTTCCACGGAGGGAGGTATGTTACTCATGCTATTTCCGCTGCTGGCGATCGTGGGTCTGGGATTCTACATGCTTCGAGAGGGCCGCGATGACTTGGTGCGGGCGCATCCGTACGCGCGCTGGATCATGGTCGCGGCGCTCCTGCCGCTCGTGGCGCTGATTGCGTTCTCGCTGCTGTTCGGCATCGGCGAGCTGGCGGCTGACGTGCCCGGCGGCGTGTTCCATCTGCTCCCAATCATCCCGATCGTGATCCTCGCATCGCAGGCATGGCATCGTCCCGTCGCTGGCGGCGTTACGCTGATGGTGCCTGGCGTGGTGCTCGGCGCGACGTTTTTCGGCATGATGCAGGGCGAGATCGGCTTCAAGGTCCAAGGAGCGATCATCATGGGTGTGCCATTCCTGCTAGCGGGAGCGGGCTTTCTCGCCGCCGGTGCCGTCGCGCGGCCCGCACCTCTGGTTCCGCAGCATTGATCCGGGCAGGCGCAAACCACGTCGTGCAAGCTGGGCCTTTTCACGAAAGGGGGCCGTATGGCAGCCGTTGTCACGATTCACCATGTGTCCAAACACTTCGCCACGACTCGCGCCGTCGATGATGTGACGTTCGAGGTGCGCGGCGGCGAGATCTTTGGCCTGCTCGGCCCCAACGGCGCGGGCAAGACCACCATGATCCGCCTGATTCTGGATATTTTCAAGCCGGACCAGGGCACGATCGGTGTGTTTGGCGCGCCGCTGAGCGACGCGAGCAAGCGGCGGATCGGCTACTTGCCCGAAGAGCGCGGCCTCTACAAAAACGTCAGCGTCCTCGACTGTCTGGTCTATCTGGCGATGCTCAAAGGCTTGAGCCGTAAAGAGGCGCGCGGACGGGCCTTGCGCTATCTGGAGCAGGTGAGCCTGGCCGATGTTGCTCCCAAAAAGGTCAAGGAGCTGTCCAAGGGCATGCAGCAGAAAGTGCAGCTTGGCGTCGCGCTGCTGCACGAGCCCGATCTGATCATCGTCGACGAGCCGTTCTATGGCCTCGACCCGCTCAACACGCGGCTGGTCAAGGATCTCCTGCGCGCGGCACGTGATCGCGGCGCGGCGATTATCATGTCGACGCACCAGATGGATCGGGTGGAAGAGCTGTGCGAGCGCCTGTGCATGATCGATCGCGGGCGTGTGGTGCTCTACGATGCCCTGGATACGATCCGCCGCACGTGGGCACCGCACGCAGTTGTGGTGCAGGGCACGGGCGACTTCGCCGATCTGCCGGGCGTGGAGCGTGTCGCGCAGGTGGATGGCGCGGTGGAGCTGTGGCTGGACGAGCAGACGACGACGCAGGCGGTGCTGCGCGCGCTGGCAAGTCGGCGCGACCTGCTGATCGAGCGCTTCGAGATCGCCACGCCCTCGCTCGACGACATCTTTATCGCGGTGGTCGAAGGCCAGCAGCGCGTGGTCCGACATGCCGCGCCGAAGCCGGAGCTTCAGGAGGTGTAGCCATGCGGACGATCGGCGTGATCCTGCGCTACGAGTACGCGCGCCACGTCCGGCGCCGGGCATTCCTGCTGACCACGCTCGGCCTGCCGCTGCTGATCGTCGGCTTTATCACGGCGATCGAGCTGGTGACACGGAGCCAGAACGAGCAGCGCCTGGGCCTGGTCGATCGCAGCGGGCTGGTCGGTACGGTCAACCTTGCCGATCTTAATCTGCGTGATGCGATCCCGCTCGCGCAGTTTGCCGACGAAGCCGCGGCCCGACGGGCGCTGGATGCTCATGCGATCGACGCCTACATGCTCGTGCCGCCAGCCTACCTTGCGACCGGCCAGGCGCAGGTCGTCAGTTGGCGGTCGCTGAGCGACGACGCGGCGGACGAGCTGCGGGCGGTGCTGCGGCATGGATTGATCGGGCAGGCGCCGCCGGAGCAGCGCGCGCGCCTGGATCAACCGGCGGACTGGGTGGTGCGGACGCTGGATGGGCAGCGCACGTATGGTATGGACGATAGGTTTCTGCTGTTCCTGCTGCCCTATAGCTTTGCGCTGCTGTTTACCATCACCGCGTTTACTACCAGCGGGCATCTGTTGCAGGCGCTGACCGAAGAAAAAGAAGATCGGGTCATGGAGCTGCTGGCGACATCGGCCACGCCGGAGCAGATGATGACCGGCAAAATCCTGGGCGTGAGCGCGGTGAGCCTGACACAGATTGGGATCTGGGTCGGCCTGGGCCTTGCCGCGCTCGTCGTGCTGGGCGTGCCCGCATGGATCGCAGGCGCGCGCATCCCCTGGCTGATCGTCGGTCTGGCCCTGCTCTACTACCTGCTCGGCTACCTGCTGATCGCGGCCTGCTACATCATGGTGGGTGCCGCCGCGCCTACCACGCAGGAGGCGCAGCTGCTCGCAGCGCCGATCAGCTTGCTGGCGGCGGCTCCGTTCGTGCTGCTGGTGACAATTCTGGAGCATCCCAACGGCCCGCTCGCGACGATCTTCAGCCTGATCCCCTTTAGCGCGCCGATCGCGATGCTGCTGCGCCTGCCGCTGGCCGATGTTCCGGCCTGGCAGCTTGTCATCAGCGTCCTGCTGCTGGCGCTCGCCACGATGGGCGCGATGATGCTCTCGGCGCGCGTGCTGCGTCGCGGCATGCTGCGCTACGGGCAGCGCTTGCGGCTGCGCGAGCTATGGGCAGCGCCGCACGGCGGATAGCGAGGTGATATGCGTACCGTACTGCTGATTGCGCTCCGTGAGCTGCGTGTGATGCTGCGTCGCCCGTCGTTTTTCTTTGCGACCCTGCTGATGCCGCTGGTGCTTGGCGCGATCTTCTGGAGCACGGCGCTGCTTGAGCGGCAGGACACGCCGAGCGCTGCACCAACGGCGATCAGCCCGGCGGGCTGGGTCGATCTCGCTGGTGTGATCCACACGGTTCCGCCCGAACTCCAGCCTTTGCTGATTCCCTACGAGCGCGAGGCCGACGCGGTAGCCGCGATGCGCGCCGGGACGATCAACAGCTACATGCTGATCGCGCCGGACTACCGCCAGTCTGGTCGGGTTCTGCATACCAGCCGCCAGCTCTCGATCATGGGTCCTGACGCGCCGCAGGTAGCCGCGTTCGAGGCGCTGCTGCGCGTCAATCTGACTGACAATCCGCTGCTGGTGCTGCGCCTGCAACAGCCGCCCGATCTGCGCGTGACGCTCGTGGATCAGCCGCAGCATCACGATCAGCGGGCGGCAAGCGCCGCCATGGCCTCTATGCTGGCCTGGGTGCTGGCCTTTGCGATCCTCAACGGCGCGGGCTGGCTGGTCCAGGCGGTAGCGGAAGAAAAGGAGAATCGCACGATCGAGATTGTGCTAACGTCGGTGCAGCCGTGGCAGATCATGGCCGGCAAGGTAGCGGGACTCGGCGCGCTCAGCCTGCTTCAGCTTGGCTTCTGGCTCGGGCTGGGCTTCGGCCTGAGCCGTAGCCAACGCTTCGACCTGGGCGCGGTCGTGCCGGGGGCCTGGATCTGGATGATCCTCTTCTTTGTGCTGGGCTTCCTGCTGTTTGGCGCGATGATGGCCGCGCTTGGCGCGGTGGGCGCTACTGCGCGGGAAAGCGGCCAGATCAGCGGATTTATGCTGCTGCCGGTGCTCGTGCCGCTGTGGTTCAGCACGCCGATCACCGAGAATCCGGGCGGCACCCTGGCGCTCACCCTGAGCCTGATCCCGATCACTGCGCCCGTCACGATCATGTTGCGGCTGGGCCTGGGCGGCATTTCGCTGTGGCAACTGCTGCTGAGCGTCGGCCTGCTGGCGCTGGCGGTTGCCGGAATGCTCTGGCTGGCGGCGCGGCTGTTCCGCAGTACAACCTTGCTCACCGGCACCAAGCTGACGCCGCGCGCGCTGTGGCGTGTCCTGCGCGAATCCTGATGCTGCCCGGCGTTGTTCGGGCACGAGCAACTGGATTCGGTTGTTCCTGGGGATGCGATCGTACGCGCGGTGGCGGACATCGTGCCGCTGCTCGAAGCGGTGGTCGCGAGCGGCAAGCGCGAGCTGGTGATCGTCGCCGAAGACGTAACGGGCGATGCGCTGGCGACGCTGGTGGTCAATGACGGGGCCTGCCAGCCGCTTTGGCGCTTGCAACTGACGACTGAGGAACGGGTACAGGGCCATTTTGGCTCCTCTATACCATCAAGCATATCGCAGCTAAAGCTTTGGCGGACTGAGATCGGGCTATGCTCTCCAGCCGGATCGCGCGGGGGTGCAACTCAACCCCTGGCGCTGGTTTCGGCGCGCTGAAAAATTCCTAAAACACGAAAATACAGCAATTTGGAGGAAGTGTTTTCTTCCAGGGGTTACTATACTCTACCATAGTTGAACTCTGCGGCAGTTCAACTGCGGTTTTGAACCAATAGCATCGAAAGTAATGTCCTTTAAAAGGAGGGCGCATCATGACAAACCAAGAGATAGCCCCAGAGCAGGGACAGGCAAGTCAGGCCTTATTTGGCATAGTGGCTAGTGCCTGGTCTACACGAGTACTCCAAGTTGGGGCTGAACTAGGTATTGCTGATTTACTCAAGGATGGACCCAAAACACTCGCAGAGCTTGCGGAGGCGACAGAAACCCATGGCCCTGCACTCTCTCGTCTTATGCGAGCATTGGTTGCGCTAGGGATTTTTACAGAACAAGAGCCGGGCACGTACGGCATGACAGACCTTTCCTGGCATCTCTGTCGAGATTATCCAGGCAGTTTGCGGAATTTTATCGTGTTCTTCGGTTTAGACTGGTCATGGTCACTCTGGTCCGAACTCCCCTACGCCATAAAAACCGGAAAGTCGGCAATGAGGCACGTCCATGGCATGAATGTCTGGGAATACATCGACGCGCATCCCGAGCATTTGAACCTGTTTAATAAGGGGATGAACGAATTCTCCACCATTATCAATCCCTCGATCATCGAAGCATATGACTTCTCCGGATTTCAATCGCTCGTCGATGTTGGCGGAGGATATGGCAACTTCCTCCAATTATTGGCAGAGCGCAACCCATCCTTCCAAGCCATCCTTTTCGAGCGCCCATCAGTAATAGAAGAGGCAAAAGCGATTTATGCTCAGACGCCGCTGGGTTCACAGTTCACATTGGTGGGAGGCGATTTTCTCAAGGAAGTG